>JBAOIA010000010.1 GCA_037045145.1 Bacteroidia bacterium | reverse complement strand
TTAATGGTGGTGAGGTATTAGTGACTAAATTAGATTCCATTGGAACCATTGAGTGGGTAAAAACTTTTGACGGGCCCGGTGCTGAAGGCGGAACTTACATAGAGCAATTACCCGACAGTGGTTACATTGTTAATGCTTTATATGATGGTGGCTTATATTCTAAAAGCTGGCTTTTGCGGCTTGATGCAAATGGCGATTCACTCTGGACAAAAGTTTTTTCTGCCGGAGTTGGGGGTACTCAGGTTTACTTTGGAAATAGCCTGGCCACACTAAATAATTCGATTTATGGTTTAACAGGTTCTTTTCAACCTGTTCCCATAACAATCCTTAGTCCTTATTTTATTGGAACGCTTAGCAATGGAATTTTAGTCGCCAACAAAGTTTACAATTATTCAGTTTATAGCAGCGAGTCTCGCGCAATTAATAAAACCATTGACAATGGTTTTATAATGGCTGGTGGTATTCAAACTTCCTCATCAACTTATGATGCTTATTTACTTCGCATCAATGCCTATGGAGATACATTGTGGACAAGAACCTATGACAATTCTACTCAGGAGGCAGCAATGTCTGTACAGCAAACTACTGACAGTGGTTTTATAATTGCCGGTTACACGTATTATCCTGCAATATCTAAAGACAATGTTTATTTAATTAAAACGGATTCAGTGGGCGATACGTTGTGGACTAAAAACTATGGTGGCATTATAAGTTGTAGCGCATACAGTATTTTTCAAACTACAGATGGCGGCTACATTGCAACAGGCAGAATTGTAAATGGTAATCCACCAACCGGATATTTATTTCTTTTAAAGGCGGATACTAATGGCGATACTCTTTGGACAAAACAATTTGGTTCGCCCCCGGGTGCTTTAGGTACATTTGTCAGACAAACGAAAGATGGTGGTTACATAATTTCTGGTCAAACATTTGGAAGTACTGGCTCTAAAGCATACATAATAAAAACTGATAGCACAGGTAATGTAGTTACCGGGCTTAATCATCCTGAAATAAATAATCCTGTTTATTTTAATATTTATCCAAATCCGTCTTCCGGTAATTTTACATTCGAGGTTAAAGGAATTCCGAGAAAAAATGCTGACCTAAAAATTTATAATGTCCTTAATCAAACTGTTTATACCGGCACATTGAGCAGTTATAAGAAAGAAAGCGTTGACCTGCATCATCTGCCCAACGGAATATACATAGCCACGCTTTATTATGGTGCAAGAACAATATCAGAAAAGTTGATTATTCAGCAATAGAACTAATAATGCCGCTTTAGTTGATGAAAACTTTTAGACACGTAATAATTTGTTGCATGATTTGACGTTAAATACAACAATTACAACTATTCTTGTAATATAAAATGTTTGATAATGAGAAATGGTATAAAAGCCGGTGTAGCTGCATGTTTGCTTGTAGTCATAGTTGCCATTTCGGCCTGTAAAAAGAAGGACGACTCAAGCGAAGCTAATCTTATTTTTAAGTTTCGCTTTGACTCCACGCAGCAACGGCTCGATAATTTTGGTAACCCTGCTGTACTGGCAACCAATCATGGAGCGTTATCTCCGGTATTCAACACCATGAGCTCGCATTATATAGAACTCGCGCCAACAGCATTTACGCAGTTAGGCAGCGGGGCTGTACTATACAGAAATAATGAAACCACACAAGGTGGCGACAATGCAATTGTATTTTCAGAGTCGGTACTTGCCGGTAATAATGAAGAATTTTTTCGAATTCCGTTTAAGAATATTACTCCGGGCACGTATCAGTATTTGCGTGTTTCTTTAGCTTATCAGAATTATGACATTACCTTTGGGGCTAATATTCTGGGAACAGCATATCCCAACCTGAAAGGTACAGTTGCTTCTTTTATTGGCTTTAATTCTTTTATCAATTCATTTAAAATCAAAGACAGTACAGTTACACTTAATGCAAATCGAAAACAAGGCTACTGGGCATTTGAAACATTAAATCAAAATTATCCTTTTCCGGGATTTCTTCCTCCTGTCATCAGCGGACAAGCTCCTGCAGGTGCTACCACCGTACCTAATCCATTAGCATCAACTTCGCCAATCCCTACAGGGTCATGTGTAGTTACCGGTCTGTTTTCTGTACCATTTGTGGTTACCGGCAATGAAACATCAGATAAAATGATAACAGTTTCAATTTCTACAAACAAAAGCTTTGAGTGGGTAGAGCATAGCACTCCCGGAGTTTATGAGCCTGCCAATGGCGATACAGTTGTAGATATGGGTGTGAGAGGACTTATCCCAATAATAAATTAAAATATTAAAGTAACGTTCCCGAAAGGATTGTTGCAGCAATAGAAAAATAAATTACCAGTCCGGTAACGTCAACCAATGTTGCGATAAATGGTGCAGATGAGGTTGCCGGGTCAGCACCAAAGCGTTTTAAAACCATGGGCAACATAGAGCCCATTACAGTTCCCCACAAACAAACACCAATTAAAGTAATGCCTATGGTAATGCCAATGAGCAACCAATGTGGGCCGTATATATCTGTAAACATTGCCCATGCTGCAACCCGTAAAAATCCAATGCTGCCCAGTATGAGTCCTAACATTAGCCCCGAAAGAATTTCTCTACGCATTACATGCCACCAGTCTTTCATAGTTACTTCGCCAAGTGCCAATGCTCGAATGATGAGCGTAGCAGCCTGAGAACCTGCATTGCCTCCACTACTGACAATGAGTGGAATAAATAATGCAAGCACTACAGCTCTTTGTATTTCATGCTCAAAAAAACTCATAGCCGATGCGGTAAACATTTCACCAATAAAAAGAACTATCAGCCAGGGTGCGCGTTTTTGTAACAGACGATACATGGGCACTTCCATATATGGCTCTTCCAATGCTTCAACGGCACCAAGTTTTTGGATGTCTTCCGAATATTCCTGTTCTGCAAGTTGCAACACATCATCAACAGTAATAATCCCTAATAGCATTTGCGAAGTGTCAACAACCGGTAAGGCTACGCGGTTATGTTTTTTAAATTCACTGATGGCAACTTTCTCATCATCAGTCACCGAAAGTGCAGTATATTTTCCGTCTATCAGCTCTTCAATTTTAACATGCAGGTTGGCTAATAATATTTCGGCCACTTTAATATCGTCAATCAAATGTCCTTTGTCATCAACAATATAAATAATGTTTAGTGTTTCAGAATTTTCACCATTTTCACGAATATAGTCAAGTGCATATTGCACACTCCATTCTTTTCTGATGGCAATGTAATCTGGCGTCATCAGACGACCGATAGAATTTTCAGGATAACCAAGTAGTGAAAGTGCAATGGCACGTTCCTTTGGCGTGAGCAGTTTGAGCAGGCGGTTCAGCAGGTCGTTATCAATATCTTCGAGCAATGCAGTACGTGCATCGGGGCTCATGTCATTGAGAATAAGCTGCACCTGTCGTGGCGGTAAAATATCAAGTAAAGAAATCTGCAGATTCAGGTCTAATGATTCGTAAGATTCAAAAGCCTGTTCACGATTTAAAGCCTTAAAAATTAATACACGATGTTCAGTAGGCGATTCATCAATAAGTTCAACCAACTCTGCAGGTAACCAATTTTCCAGATATGCTTTGCAACCTGCAAGGTCAGCCTCCCGAAGCAGGCTTTTTATTTCTTCCTTTTGCTGTTGCTGAAGCATTTTTGAAAAGTGATTTTTGCGGGCGTAAATTTAATTATTTATAAAGGTAAAATTAGTGTATTGCCTTTATGTTTTGACGATGAATTACTATTTTTTTCACTATTTTATTTTAACATTCAGAAGATGCTGACCTTCAATAAATGCGTCCAGAACATCGTTTGCCTGTATCTTACCAACACCTTCGGGAGTACCTGTAAAAATTAAATCCCCTTTTTTTAAAGTGATAAATGAAGAAACAAATGCAATTATTTTATCAATATTAAAAAGCATATTGCTGCTGTTGCCTTGTTGTACGGAGGTGCCGTTTTTTTCGAGATGAAAATTAATGTTTTGTACCGATGCGAAAGTTGATTTATTCAGAAACTTACCTGTTGGTGCGCTGCCGTCAAATGCTTTGGCTAACTCCCAAGGCAAGCCTTTTTCTTTGAGTTGTGATTGTTTATCTCGAGCCGTAAAATCTATGCCTATTCCTATTTCATCATAATAGGTGTTTGCAAACTGCTCTTGAATATGTTTACCGGTACGATTAATTTTTACAACCAATTCCACTTCATGATGAATGTCGGCACTGAAATCGGGAATAAAGAATGGCATTCGCGGCAGTAGTTGTGCCGTTTCGGGTTTCATAAAAATAACAGGCTCTGCACTTAACGGATTTTTTAACTCTGCTGCATGAGCCGCATAGTTTCTACCTACACAAATTATTTTCATTGATTTCTGATTAAAATTATTTTGAAAAACAATCTTGATTTAATTCTGTAAACTTCTTTTTACCTCTGAAAAAATGTTCTGAAACAATACTTTTTTCAAATATACAAGAAACACCGGAGTTGATATTTTTAATTTCTCTGCGTTTTTTCATTATTATTCTAAAATAAAGCATCACATAAAAATATGCTCTGTAAACAGCCCAGGCATCTCTAAAATTTCCTGAAACAAAAAATTTAATGAAAGCAAGTTTATCAAGAAATAAACGTTTGACGAAAACTGAAAACCTGCTACCCGAAGGCAAATTTTTTAGAAGCATCATCAGGTTGTTTCTGAAATTCAGATAGGTTTTTTTTGGATTACTTTTATGTAACGTTCCACCACCAACATGATACACTTTCGATGCAGGAATACAATACAGCTTATAGCCACAGTGTTTCATGCGCCAGCAAAGATCAATCTCTTCCATGTGTGCAAAAAAATCAGCATCAAAACCACCTGTTGCTTTAAAAACATTGCTTCTGATAAACATGGCTGCACCTGTTGCCCAAAAAATTTCTTTATTATCCGGGTATTGGTTTTCGTCTTTTTCTAAAGAATTAAAAATTCTGCCTCTGCAAAATGGGAAACCCAAATAATCAATATATCCGCCACAGGCACCGGCATGTTCAAAAAAATCTTTTTGATTATAGGCTAAAATTTTCGGCTGACATGCTGCAACATCTGCATGTTGAATCATAAATTCAATAATGGGTTCAACCCATTGTGGAGTTACTTCAATATCTGAATTGAGTAAAATAAAGTATTCTGCATCTATTTGATGTAAAGCATTGTTATAGCCTCCGGCAAAGCCGGTGTTTTGTTGCATTTCTATACATTGAACATCAGGAAAATGCTGCTGAAGCAATGACAGGGAATTATCAGTAGAGGCATTGTCTGCAACTATAACAGAACACCATGACGGTGTATTGGCTATTACCGAAGGAAGAAATTTTTGCAGTAAGGAAGCACCATTATAATTTAATATGACTACAGCGGCTTTAATCACCTTGCAAAGAAATGAAATCTAAGGTGTAAATATCAGATATTATTCAGGTATTTCTTCTCAAAATAAAAGGTCCCGAAGGGTAATACAGATGCCAGCATGGCTAAAGACATCATTTTTAAATTCCATTTATATTGCTGCCACACCTGAAGAAGCGCATAAATATAAAACACAAATAAAAGTCCATGCACCCAGCCTGTATATTTTACTGCCAACGGTATATCGGCAATATACTTCAACGGCATGGCAATAAAAAGTAAAACTAAAAAAGAGATTCCTTCTGCAATTGCAACTAATCTGAATTGTTTTAATACGTTCATTATTGATTGATATTTAATATTTCCATCTGCGGTGACTCCAAAGCCAGTTGCCCGGCTGTGCATGTATGTCGTTTTCTAATAGTCTTAAATGTTTATGAGTAAGTTCGTGCTCTGCGGTATTTTTAGGGTCATCACTTATAGGAATTATGGTTATATCATAATAACCTCTGCGAATTTGATGCATAGAAAAATAAATCAGCGGGTAATTGGTTTGCTTACAAAGTTTTTCCGCACCTAGAAATACCGCTGTATCCTGATTTAAAAACGTGGTTCGATAATTTATCTCTGAACGGTGTGGTGTCTGATCGGCAGCAAGGGCAGTTATGGTAGGTTCATTTTTGCGTTTAATCAATTCGCGTAAGATTGATTTCATCGGAACCGGTATCATACCGAATCTTGAACGTATTGTTTTAAAATATTCATCCCACGATTTATTGGTCAGTGGTTTGTAAACTCCAAGCATCTGATGTTTGTCAATTACAGAAAGTGCCAAAGCTCCTAACTCCCAGTTATTGAAGTGACCACATACTGCAATGATACTGCGGTTTTTTTCATAATAGCTATGAAGAACTTCGGGATTGGTAAAACGCCAACGTCTGAGCAATTCTTCTTTTGATATGCTGGACATTTTTATGGTCTCTACAATCAAGTCGGCAAAGTAGTTGTAAAACTGCTTTGCAATTTCTTCTATCTCCTGTTCGTTTTTTTCCGGAAAGGAGTTATAAAGATTTTGAAGAATTACCTTTTTGCGATAAGGGAAAATATATTTAAGGCAAAAAGCAATACAATCGGCTAAGAAGTAAAGTATTCTTAAATCCAGAAAGGCAATAAGTCGAATTATAAATTTCAGAATGGCAAATATCACGCAATAAAACTACTTGGAATTAAAATTATCATTCGTTCTGTCACCTGAATAAACGCCTTTTAAATCCTGTCCGTTATCATCAATATTTTTAGCTTTAATACTGCGACCATGCAAAATCATATTCCATGCTGCTTCATAAGGTTCACCGGGCATGTCGCTATGCAGTAATGTAAAATTACGTGCCAGCAAATCTTTGCTGTAAAACACAAAAGTTTTATTGGTGTGATTGTTTATTTTATCGTAGCGCCAGATTTCATAGGGATAAGTGTTGGGTTCATATTCACCTTTGTTTATGGTACTTGGTGCGCCATAAGCAAGATAAACCCTTCCCATATCAGTATTGTAGCCTTTTAAGGCACGTGAACCGAATTTTTGTTGAACAGCATCTACATGTGCTTTATAATCATTCCATGCTTTTTGCGGATCGGCAGGATTTCTGCGTTGCCAAAAGTCATAAAAGAAATTTTTCATCATATTTATATCGGCAGCTTTAAGCTGATTACCTATCCACTCTGATTGTTGTGCATTGCTGATAGGTTGCAGACAGGCAATATTTTCTGCAAGGGTGTTTTTATCATTCAGGGCGGCAACAAAGGTTGATGATACATCATTATTCAAAGTAAAGTTATCTTTAACTACTGACTGACGTTGAAAAAATATTTTAGACAGTGCCAACGATTGATTGTTTTTATCTTTTACTTCAACTACCAGGTTATAGTTGCCTGAACTCAGACCGCCAATGTTAATTTCACTCAGCAACGGAACAACCTCACTTGTTTTTTTGCGCTGTACAGTCCCATAATCCATTACGGTGTTTCCAGACTCAGCATTCTGAAGATAACTGTAAACGGCTATGGCATCATCGGCCAAGGTGTTGGTGAAATATGTCTCTGCATAAAAGATTAAACGTTCTTCGTTTGTACGAAAAAAATTGTCAACACGAGGAATTATCTCATAACCATTTTTAATTAAGGGGCTGTTGCCGGCTTCTTTTTTTGAGTAATTCTGTACCAATTCAATATCAGATACAGAAGTTTTTCCCGGTGTAAAATTCAATTCAAAACCCTGACTAATTGTAAAAGTCTTAGCATCTGCCACATTATCTTTTACAGATAGCTCGATATTATACTTTCCATTGGGCAGCTGCAATCTTTTATTATCAATAAAATCGGAAACTAACAATGTATCTTTTGTCAACGGGCTGATAAGGTTGTAAGTGTCCTGTGCTAAAATTTTATCGTTTTGGGTGATTTTGTAGGCCACTGCCACGGAGGCTTCGTAGTTTCCACTTTCGCTCATTTTGTAGTTTACGGAATTGCCTTTTACAGATAAGTACCACTCCAAATACGAACCCTGACCGGGTGCATAGAAGGATTTATAATCAAACAAAGCCTTAATTGTTTTAGCCTGCGATAGCTGTGCTACTGATGTCAGGACAAGAAATAATAACAAGCGTTTCATTGAATGAATTATTTAGAGTATAAAGATAGACAACATTTTAAGTAATAGTGTTGTAAAATGGTCAAAAAAAGTTTGTGAATTAAAATTTGTATTACTTTCGCGCCCGGAGAGATGGCAGAGTGGTTGATTGCAGCGGTCTTGAAAACCGCCTTGGGTAAAACCAACGGGGGTTCGAATCCCTCTCTCTCCGCAAAAGAGGCTTCCGATAGGGGGCTTTTTTAGTTTAAGAGGTAAGATATGTTTTTTGTTTACATATTGTATTCTGCAAGAGGGGATAGGCATTATATTGGTCAGACCAACGATGTTGCAGCACGCCTGCATCGTCATAATAGTGGTTATGAAAAATCTACATCGCCTTATGCTCCATGGAAAATACTTTGTTGCATAGAAAAGCCAAACAGGTCTGAGGCTGTGATTTTAGAAAGGAAGTTAAAAAATTTGAATACAGAAGATTTGCGAAAGTTTATTCAAAAATACGGAGTAAAACCAACGGGCGGTTGAGAGGTGACGCAGTCACTCTCAAGGTTGAAAGAGTCACTCTCAATGGCGAGCCAAGCCTCGCCATTGAGAGGTTGAAAATGTCACTCTCAATGGCGAGCCAAGCCTCGCCATTCGAATCCCTCTCTCTCCGCAAAGAGACTTCCGATAGGAGGCTTTTTTAGTTTAAGAGGTAAGATATGTTTTTTGTTTACATATTGTATTCTGCAAGAGGGGATAGGCATTATATTGGTCAGACCAACGATGTTGAAGCACGCCTGCATCGTCATAATAGTGGTTATGAAAAATCTACATCGCCTTATGCTCCATGGAAAATACTTTGTTGCATAGAAAAGACAAGCAGGTCTGAGGCTGTGATTTTAGAAAGGAAGTTAAAAAATTTGAATACAGAAGATTTGAAGAAGTTTAGATTGAAGTAAGGCATAAAATAAAAAATCCGCCCCGATGGTTCGGGGCGGATTAACTAAAAACCAAAATCTACAATTATTTCTTATCGTCTTTTACTTCTTCAAAGTCAACATCAGTTACTTCGCCTGCAGTGTTGTTTTGTGTGTCTGCATTTGCATTTGCATCGGCACCGCCTGCTGTTGTGTTTGCTGTGTTGTTGGTAGCATTATACATTTCCTGTGAGGCACCTTGCCATGCTGTATTCAACTCATTCAGTGCAGTGTCAATATCAGCAAGGTTTTTTTCTTTATGAGCATCTTTCAATTTGCTGAGCGCACGTTGAATATTCTCTTTATTGCCTTGCGAAAGTTTATCACCATATTCAGTCAATTGTTTTTCTGTCTGGAATATCATGGTGTCTGCCATATTGACTTTGTCGGCTTCTTCTTTTGCTTTTTTATCCGCTTCTGCATTAGCCTCGGCTTCAGTTTTCATACGTTTGATTTCATCATCACTCAATCCGCTGCTTGCTTCAATACGTATTTTTTGTTCTTTACCGGTGCCTTTGTCTTTTGCTGTTACATGCAGAATTCCGTTTGCATCAATATCAAATATTACTTCAATCTGTGGAATACCGCGTGGTGCAGGAGGAATACCATCTAAGTGAAAGCGTCCTATAGTACGGTTATCTTTTGCCATGCTACGCTCACCCTGAAGAACGTGGATTTCTACTGACGGCTGATTATCGCTGGCAGTGCTGAACACTTCGCTCTTCTTGGTTGGTATGGTTGTGTTGGCTTCAATAAGTTTGGTAAATACACCACCAAATGTTTCAATGCCAAGAGACAGAGGAGTTACGTCAAGCAACAACACATCTTTTACTTCTCCTGTTAAGACTGCACCTTGAATGGCTGCACCAATAGCTACTACCTCATCCGGATTAACTCCTTTTGAAGGCGATTTTCCAAAGAATTTTTCTACTGCTGATTGTATGCCGGGAATACGTGTTGAGCCACCAACTAAAATCACTTCGTCAATATCAGAAGGTTTTAGTCCTGCATTTTCTAATGCTGTTTTACATGGTTCAATCGTACGCTTAATTAAATCGTCAACCAACTGCTCGAATTTTGCACGTGTAATTGTTTTTACCAAGTGTTTTGGAACACCATCTACAGGCATAATGTATGGGAGATTGATTTCTGCCTGAGTTGAACTTGATAATTCAATCTTAGCTTTCTCTGCAGCTTCTTTCAAACGTTGCAATGCCATAGGGTCTTTACGAAGGTCAATGCCTTCATCGCTCTTAAACTCATCGGCAAGCCAGTCAATGATTCGCTGATCAAAGTCATCACCACCAAGGTGTGTATCACCGTCAGTAGATTTTACTTCAAACACGCCATCACCCAACTCAAGCACAGAAACATCATGTGTACCACCACCGCAGTCGAACACTACAATTTTCTGGTCGGTATGTTTCTTATCAAGACCATACGCCAAGGCAGCTGCTGTGGGCTCGTTGATGATACGCAACACTTTCAATCCTGCAATTTCACCTGCTTCTTTGGTGGCCTGACGCTGCGAGTCGTTGAAGTATGCAGGCACAGTGATAACTGCTTCTGTAACTTCATTACCCAAATAATCTTCTGCCGTTTTTTTCATTTTCTGCAGTATGATAGCAGAAATTTCTTGTGGTGTATATTGACGATCGTTAATTTTAATTCGTGGTGTGTTGTTATCGCCTTTTACAACTTCATAAGGCACTCTGTCTTTTTCTTTACTTGCATGATCATAGGTTTCGCCCATAAAACGCTTGATAGAATAAACAGTGTTTTTAGGGTTGGTGATAGCCTGACGTTTTGCAGGATCGCCAACTTTACGTTCGCCATCTTTAATAAATCCAACAATGGAAGGGGTTGTTCTGCGACCTTCGCTGTTTGGAATAACCACAGGCTCGTTGCCTTCCATTACGGCTACGCATGAGTTGGTTGTTCCAAGGTCAATTCCAATAACTTTTCTCATCTTTTAAATACTTTTTGAGGTTTTTTATCCTATTGTCAAGCCTTGTGCCAACACGATATTTATGACATATTACTGCCATTACAGTCAAACAGCCCCAACGGTTAGTTAAATATATGACAAAAAGACACGGTTAATGAAAGCCCAAATCCTTGGTTATAGTGCCATTGTTTAGGGAGTCTAAAGACCTTGAAGATAGCAATTTGTTGTTCATAGCATCAGAATACTTACTGCTGAAAATTCCAATGCCTCCATCTATATTGGTATATTGTGGAATTGATTGGTTGATTCCTGTAGGAGGGCGGTTAACCTGATAATAAGTGTACAATTCTTCTGCACCACCAACCCAAATTAAGTCAACAGAGCGGGCAGTACGTGTTACTAATAGGTCAACAGGAATAGTTCTTTTTAAAGCAGAATAAAAGGCAGAGTAGGGAACAGCTATTTCAAGACTGTTGTTCGATAAATATTCGACTCCATTTACTCTGAAAAACACTGATTTGATCTGAGTATTTGACGGGTTTGCAATTTCTGTTTCGTAATAGTTAAATCGCATATTCAAATCATAGTATTTGGCATTGTTTCCTCTGGTAAACTTGGCTATAAACTGGTTATCGGGGTCTGCAAAATCAACTGCTGTCTGAAAAGATGCAGGATTAGTAATTGAACCTACCTTACTAACTATAACAGTCTTTGAAGTAACTACATTGCCTGTTTGTGTATTGGTAACAACGAGTTTATATTCACTGTCCTGATAAATAGAATCTAATCCTGTAGTGCGATAAAGATAATTTGGTGCAGAAGCAAAAATACCGTCTTTTAGTGGGGGACCTTCAAAGCGCTCTAAGTTAATGGCACCGGCAAAGTTGTTGTTTTTATAGCGTTCTAATTTAACATCCAACACATCGGCATATTGAAATGAATCGGCTACCTGAGCAAAAGTATAGGCATTGCCTTCGCCAAGAAAAGCTTTATTGATTCTGATATATTGAACACTGTCAGTAGGGTCAAGCACACCATAAATCACCATCACCTCCTTATAGGGAGCCAATAAATCCACATCAGTTTTGCACGATGACAACGACAGACTGAGTAAACAAAGAGATATTAATAACTTATTCATGGCTCAAAAGTAGAAGATGACTGCCGATAAAAAAAATATGTAATTTTCACCACGCAAATTTTAACATATTGTTTTCATTAAAATCACTATTGCCTGATGTATAAATTGCTTTTTCTTCTGACGTTTTTTACTGCAACATTGTCAAACTTAACACTTGTGCAGGCACAAACTGTAAATGAAAAATTTGACCGTTTGGACATGAGTGAAAATTTTGATACCAGTAGTGGTATGTGGACTTTTATGTCAAACTCAGAAAATCTTTTTTTAGTGCAGGAAGGAGAATATATTCTCAATCGTAAAGCACCCGAGAAACCTTATGCTATAATTGCCAACTACGACTACAATCAACCTGCATTTAAGATGGTTACTTCATTGAAGATTGAAAAGGCAAACGATCAGAATGGCTCGGTGGGTGTAATGTTTATGGCACAGAATGATGGTAATGGCGGTTTTATTTTTGAAATCAATACACTAAAACAATTCCGCCTGCGACAGATAGTGTCAGGCAGCTACAAATACCTTACCGGTGATGCTAAAAGCGGAGGTTGGGTGAAGAGTAATTTTATTAATAACTTAAATGTTTATAATCTCCTCGAACTCCGGTTCTCACAACGCAACTACGACATTTATCTGAACAACAACCTGCTGATGTCGTTTACGGAAATTGCCTATAAGAGTGGACGTTTTGGCTATATTGTTGGACCGGGTTCTCGTGCCAAGATAGATTTTCTTTATCTGTTTTCTGCATCAGGTAAGGGTGAGCAAACAACATCAGGTGGCAACAGCAATCAGCAGCAGGAAGGTAGCCCCGATGTTATTCAACTTGCTGAGTCTATCATCAAACTAAAAACACAAATCAACAAGTTGCAGGCAGAGAACGAAGAGCTGACACGAAATTTAGAGTCAGTTAAGTCAGCCGATCAGGAAGATGCGAATGAAAGAAAATTAAAAGATAAAACCATAACCGATTTACAGAAGCAGATGGTAAAGAAAGAAGCATCTTTTGATTCACTGCTAAAGGTAAATCAGGCATTACTGAAATATAAGGAGATGGTTGCGGGGAATGAAAATTCCGATTTGATTATTACACTAAGCAGATCAGTAAAAACAGAGAAAGAGAAAAACAAACAACTCTCAGATTCGTTACAGATATTAAAGACTGAGTTGATGAAACAGAAAGGGGCTAAAGCAACGGCACCTATAGAGAAAAATGAGCCACAGAAGGTAAATACAGAGTTTACACTTCCAAAGGAAAATTAATTTTAAAAGTATGTCAGTACACAGCGAAGTAAAAAAAATAACCACACACGTATTGCAGGAAATGAAACGCAGTGGTGTCAAAATATCTATGCTCACGGCTTATGATTTCAGTCTTGCAGGAATAATAGATGATGCAGGTATTGATGTTATTTTAGTAGGCGATTCTGCCTCGAATGTCATGGCCGGACATGAAACCACATTGCCTATTACACTCGATCAGATGATATATCATGCATCAAGTGTGGTGCGTGCTGTAAAACGTGCATTGGTTGTAGTTGATTTGCCTTTTGGTTCATATCAGGGCAACAGCAAGGAGGCGCTTCAATCTGCTATCAGAATCATGAAAGAGTCGGGTGCTCATGCCGTAAAGTTAGAGGGCGGACGAGAAGTAAAAGAGTCAATAGAAAGAATTTTGACTGCAGGTGTTCCGGTGATGGGACATTTGGGGTTAACACCACAATCTATTTATAAATTCGGCACCTATGTGGTTCGTGCAAGAGAAGAAGAAGAAGCAAAACGATTGATTGAAGATGCCCGCATCTTAGAAGAAGCAGGGTGTTTTGCTATTGTTCTGGAAAAAATCCCAGCTGTACTGGCAGCAACAGTTGCACAAGAAGTAAAAATTCCTGTCATAGGTATTGGTGCAGGCAATGGTGTTGACGGACAAGTGTTGGTGTTGCATGATATGCTAGGTATAAACAATGAATTTCATCCGCGTTTTCTGAGACGCTATCTCAATCTGTATGACGACATAAAGGCGGCTACAGCAAAATATATTGCAGACGTTAAGAGTCGCGATTTTCCTAATAACAAGGAACAGTATTAATGAATGCAATCCGTTTACAAAAACCGGATATTGGCAGTCAGGTATTGTTTGAAGACAACCATCTTATTGCCATCAACAAACTTCCGGGGCAGATTACACAAGGCGATAAAACCGGTGATGTGCCTTTAGGCGATTGGGTAAAGCAATATTTAAAGGAGAAATATCAAAAACCCGGTAATGTATTTTGTGGAACAATACACAGACTCGATCGCCCGGTGAGTGGTGTAGTTTTGTTTGCAAAAACCGGTAAAGCTTTAGAGCGCATGAATGAACTGTTTCGCAGCCGTCAGGTACAAAAAACATACTGGGCAGTTGTAAAAAACAAACCTGCAAAAGAGGAAGACACGCTGGTTCATTACCTGATGAAAAACGAAATAAAAAACAAAAGTTTTGCTTCATTACAAACTAAAGATGGGGCAACACGTTGCGAATTGTCGTACAGGCTGCTGACATCATCCGATCATTATCATCTGCTGGAAGTGAATCCGATAACAGGCAGACACCATCAGATAAGGGTACAACTATCTGCCATTGGATGCCCCATCAAAGGCGATTTAAAATACGGTGCCGACAGAAGTAATGCCGATGGTTCCATACATTTACATGCTCGTAAACTGACCTTTGTACACCCTGTAAAATCCGAGCCGGTTTGCATAGAAGCAAAGCCACCTGAAGAGCCTTTGTGGAATTATTTTGTTCAACAATTAACCAACACTAAATAATGAACCCATCACCAATGCGGGCTGCGTTAAAATTAAAATGCCCAAAGTGCGCACAATCAAATTTGTTTACAGACCCCAATCCTTATCATTTTAAAAAGTTAGGCGACATGCCTGTTGTTTGTCCAAACTGTGCATTACCTTTTACACCGGAGCCGGGTTTTTACTACGGAGCCATGTATGTAAGTTATGCATTAACTGTTGCTATGTCTGTCTTTAATTTTATTTGGGTTTATCTGTTGTGGGGATTTGTTGTTGCGCCTTATTTAATAATTAACAGTGTTTTATTGATTGCATTATTTCCACTGTTCTTTCGCTATTCACGAAGCCTTTTTTTAGCAATGGTTTTTAAGATAGAAGAGGCAGCACGAAAAAGACAGCGGCATTGAAGTGTTGAAGTTTTTTTTGAGAAAAAGAAATCAACAATTCATCAGCCTAACTTTTTAAAAAATGGGCTGTGCAGCCCATTGGTTTTATGTAACGTCAACGGTTAATTTGCGTTTTAAGTAATGTAATTTAAACACATAAAAAAAATGCAACTATTTAATTTTGTTATTTCTGCGGCTATTGTATCCGTAGTATTATTTACTTCATGTAAAAAGAAGGATGACGACAACGCCTCACCAAATCCACCTGCACAAAGTGCCGGTTTTTATTATGGTGAAAACGGAATTACTACACTCACTAAAGCCGACTCCTCGTGGGTGAATGGTGCTTATAATACTATTATTGCTCAAAGTAGTGGAAGCACTGTAGTAGAAATTAATTTGACGGGCATAACTTCACAGGGCTATAGTTTAGGAACAACAAATGTTCTTACTTATTTAAAGAGTGGTAGTTCTTGGGTTGCAACAACAGGTACTGTAACAGTAACAAAAAACCAGGACAGTAAACTTTCAGGAACCTTCAGTGCAACTGCAGGTGCAGGCGTTAGTGGAGTAACTAGTTTTTCGGGTAACTTTACAGATATTCCAATTAAGTAGTTTGAATGGTAGTCATGAAATTATTGTCAGTGACTACCGTTTTTACTTTCCGGCCCTACCTGAAAATCAGAAAATTTAATCGCAATAATTATTTCAAAAAGGGTAGTCATCATTTTTAGTCACAATACCGGTAATTGTTTTTGACTTTTTGTTATAGCAGGTCAGCTGTTTGGAAACACTACATCAGTGTACCACTACCGGCAAAGTGTTGTTTTATAAAAGGTGATTTAAAATAAGATGCATGTTATGGCAATAAAAAATATATCAGAAATAATTCGTTATACTTCATATGTTAATTTATAAAGCAATAGTGCTATTTACCATACCCATATTGATATTGTGCCAGCATGTTTTCCATTCTTTTCCTGTAGGTGTCTTTAAGTTTCGGAACATCAGCTTCTGTTAAACCATGTACTGCAATTGGCTTATCAATGACAACACGTGCCACACCGGGGTGTCCGCCTAAATACTTTCTTGGGCAATCGGGCAACAGTTTCCAGTTATCAATGTAACAAACAGGCAAAATGTTGATTTGATTTTCTACTGCTAACTTAAAAGCACCATTTTTCATGGGGCCTAATTGTGGATTGCACTCAGGAATAGTTGCTTCCGGAAAAATAGAGATGCTGATGTTTTGCTGCAGGTCGGTGCAGGCACGCTGATAGGCTTTGTGCGAAGCCATGCGGCTCGAACGGTTTACACCAATGTTCATCTTTTTAAAAAAAATATTGAAGAAAGGAACACGCTCCAACTCGGCCTTGCCCATAAAATGAAAATAGTGCGGAAATGCTACGTATGTCAACACAATATCTAAATAAGAAATATGATTCGGACAGATAATATAAGTTTCATTCTTCTTGGGTTCATATTGGCGAATAACTTTTACTTTGATTCCCGAAAGAAATACTATGGTACGTGCATGGAATTTCATCAGTTTAAATGCCTGATGATAGGGGGCTTTGCCACGCAATGCAAGTAATAAGAATGGAAACAACAGAAAGAAAGTAACAACGGCTTCAAAGAAAAACCAAAACCGCCACAGGTTTCCAAGCACAATGCGCACAATTCTCATGCTGCTAAAGTATAAAAATACCTGCGTTAAGTTTTTATTGCATTAGGTTCAAGTAAATTCTATTTTATTACTTTGCATTAAAATTTCATGATATGTACAACACATTAAAACCCGTACTGGAAAAAGAACTTGAAGAAATTAAGTCAGCAGGATTGTTTAAGCAAGAAAGAATTATTTCCACACCACAGGCTGCCGCAATTACTGCTAACGGAAAAGAGGTATTAAATTTTTGTGCCAATAATTATCTCGGTTTATCATCACATCCAAAAGTTGTTGAAGCTGCTCATGCTGCAATAAACTCTCATGGCTATGGCATGTCGAGTGTGCGTTTCATCTGCGGCACACAGGACATTCACAAAACCTTAGAACAAAAGTTAGCAACGTTTTTAGGCACTGAAGACACCATACTTTATGCAGCGGCATTTGATGCCAATGGTGGTGTGTTTGAGCCTTTGCTCAATGAGCAGGATGCTATTATATCTGATGAGCTGAACCATGCCTCTATCATTGATGGTATCAGACTTTGCAAGGCAGACCGTCATCGCTACAAGCACAACGATATGGCCGACCTTGAAGAAAAACTAAAAGCTACAATGAACAAACGTCACCGCATGATTGTTACCGATGGTGTGTTTAGCATGGATGGTACCATAGCGCAGTTAGATAAAATCTGTGACCTGGCCGACCGCTATCAGGCATTGATCATGATTGATGAATGTCATGCATCAGGTTTTATGGGCAAAACAGGACGTGGAACACATGAGCATCATGGCGTGATGGGTCGTATAGATATTATTACAGGAACTTTAGGAAAAGCATTGGGTGGTGCAATGGGCGGATTTACTTCAGGTCGTAAAGAAATTGTTGAAATGCTGCGCCAGCGTTCAAGACCTTATTTGTTTTCCAATTCCCTGGCACCTTCTATTGTGGGAGCATCTATTGCAGTACTTGATATGCTAAGTCAGACAACAACACTGCGCGATAAACTTTGGGACAATACACAGTATTTCCGTCAACAAATTTCCGAAGCAGGCTTTGATATTAAACCCGGTCAGCATCCTATTGTTCCGATAATGCTTTATGAGGCACAGTTAGCACAACAGTTTGCAGCTATGTTATTAGACGAAGGCATTTATGTTACCGGTTTCTTTTATCCTGTTGTTGCAAAAGGTAATGCGCGCATCAGAGTACAACTTTCTGCAGGACATGACAGACATCACATTGACAAAGCATTGAATGCCTTTGTTGAAGTCGGAAAAAAATTGGGAGTAGTTAAGTAAGCTCTCTTTTTGAATTGAACAAGTCAAAGTTAATTACCTGCTTTTTGTTTTATTTTCTGTAATGAAGTATTGTTAGCTTTGCGCCCTATTATTGAATGCATCAGACATGCGAAAATTAGCAGACCGAATAGAGCGATTGCATGAATCGCAAACCATTGCCATGGCACGCCTCAGCCGCGAATTGCAGGATCAGGGACATAATATTATCAGTCTCAGCTTGGGCGAACCCGATTTTGATACACCAAAATATATTGGTGATGCAGCAAAAAAGGCAATTGATGACGGATTTACGAAGTATCCACCCATATCGGGATATACAGATGTGCGCGAAGCTATTGCTCAGAAGTTAAAGCGTGAAAATAATCTAGATTATAAAGCATCTCAGATTGTTGTCAGCACAGGAGCAAAACAATGTATTGCAAATGCAGTGCTTTGTTGTGTAAATCCCGGTGATGAAGTGTTGGTACCCACACCTTATTGGGTAAGCTATTCGCAAATTATTCAGTTGGCGGGAGGTGTTCCGGTTTATCTGAACACTACTATTGATTCTGATTTTAAAGTAACACCACAGCAGGTAGAAAAAGCTATTACATCTAAAACAAGGATGTTTATTTTTTCATCACCATGTAATCCTACAGGTACTGTGTATTCGCATAATGAGTTAAAAGAGCTTGCAGCAGTTTTTGCAAAACATGAAAATATTTTTGTGTTGAGTGATGAAATCTACGAGTATATCAATTTTGTTGGAAAGCACTACAGCATTGCATCATTTGATGAATTAAAAAATCAGGTCATCATAATTAATGGTGTAAGTAAAGGCTATGCTATGACAGGGTGGCGTATAGGCTATATGGCTGCACCACAGGATGTGGCAATGGCCTGTGATAAAATGCAGGGGCAGTTTACTTCTGCAGCCAGCAGCATTGCGCAAAAAGCAGCAAAAGCAGCCATTAGCATTAGCACACCCGACAGAGATATGATGGTGGAGACTTTTCGCAAAAGACGTGACCTGGTTTTAAATCTGATGAAAGATATACCTGGTTGGAAAACAAACACACCTGAAGGCGCTTTTTATGTTTTTCCTGACATCAGTTATTATTTTGGAAAAACAGATGGTAGCAGCACCATAAAAAATCCGGAAGATATGTGTATGTATTTGTTGAAAGATGCAAAAGTTGCACTAGTAACCGGTGAAGCATTTGGTGACAATAATTGCATTCGTTTTTCTTATGCAACAAGTGAGAACTTACTTGTAGAGGCTATTTCACGTATTAAAGTTAGTTTGGCAAAACTCAAATAGATTTTATTCTTTTTAGTTCAGCGCTTATTGTTATTTTCGTAAATCGTAATTGCAAACGCAATTTATTTTTGCATCAATGAAAATAGTGAGCCGCAGTATTATAACTTTTCTGATTTTATTTTTGTTCTTTGGTTCTGCATTTGCACAAACGGATACAACGGTAAACAAATCCAAAAATTTTTATCAGAATGTTGAGCAGGCTTCCAGGTCGAACAGATTGCTGCAAAGCATTTACAAGATGATTTTTCGCCCCGTTGGAACAAGAGTTGTTAAGATTAAAAAGAAACCTGTTGTACAGGAAATTAGTTATTCGGAGTTTCAATGTCTTCCTGTTGGCAACATCATAATTACTGTTTTTGATCCCTTTGGATATTCGTTAGCAGATTCTGCCTATAAAAAACTGCCATCAATTATTAATGCAGGAAATTATTTGCATAATAAAACCAGCAACCGTCAGATCAGAAAGTTAATGATAATAGAGGTAGGTGATGAGTTTGACTCATTATTAGTTTCAGAGTCGGAACGACTGATTCGTACACAACCTTATATACGCGATGCTATTATCATTCCACATAAAAATGAGTTAAACCAAACCATAGATCTTGAAGTGCGCGTACTTGACAACTGGAGTATTTTAATTGGTGGCGGCATGAGTGAAACCAATACGAAAATCAATGTTACAGAGAGAAATTTTGCAGGATTAGGACACACCTTTGAAAACAGTTACCGATGGTATTACAACAAAAATGCTGACGTTATTGAAAGCAGTTATGAGGTTCCTAATTTACTGGGAACACATGCAGATGCAAAAGTTCTTTACCATTTAAACGAAAGAGAAGGTGATGTTAAGTCAATTGGAGTAGAAAGACCTTTTTATTCTCCGCTTACAAAATTTGCGGGTGGTATTTTATTAGAACAGCACTTCGTAAAGGCCGTATATGGCGAGCCGTCAGAAAATTATTCCGAAAGGTATAAATACAACTTTGCAGATGCCTGGTCAGGTTATTCCATACGTTTGTTAAGTGGTAATAAGGTGTATCAACGTAACACCAGGTTAATTGCCGCATTAAGAAGTTACAGCGTTCAGTATCTTTCTTTTCCATCTGCAGGATTTGACTCGTTAGGGTTATTAAAAAACCAGAATGCCTATCTAGCAGGAATTGGATTTTCCTCAAGAGAGTATATCACAGAAAGATATGTCTTTAAGTATGGACAAAAGGAAGATATTCCTATTGGTAGAACCTATGGATTAACGGTAGGTTATAAAGAGAGAGCTTCGTCAGGCAATTGGTATGCCGGTGCCATGGCCGGGTTTGGAGATTTTTTTAGTTTTGGATATCTGAGCAGTTTGGTTCGTTACGGAACATTTTTTTATAACGGTAATGCAAGAAACTCAGCATTTGAAATACAGACTGTTTATTTTACCCGGCAAATGGCAATCGGTAAATGGAGACTTAGGCAATTCCTGAGAGCAAATGCAACATTGGGAATTGACAGAATCACCAATGAGTTTGTTTCACTTCAAGATCAGATGAATGGTTTTGACAATCGCACTTCAGGTACTAAAAGAATTTTTATCTCTCTGCAAACACAAACTTATGCACCGTATGAATTTCTGGGATTTAAATTTGGACCCTATTTCATTGCATCGGCTGGTTTTATTGGCAATCAGCTTCATGGTTTTAGTAAAAGTCACATGTATTCTGTTGTTGGTCTTGGCATGATAATTAAGAATGAATATTTAGCATTAAGTAGTTTTCAGGTAAGCCTGGCTTATTATCCAACAATTCCATATTCCGGGCATGATATATTTAGAGTTAACCCGCTAAGGAGTACCGATTTTCAGTTGGTGGATTTCGATTTAAGAAAACCCGATATTATTGAATTAAAATAGCAGTTCTCCATCTTGTCTCACTGGTATAAAAGAGAAGTATTGTTTTTTTTAAACATAGAAAATTGCCATTTAAAGACAATATTTTTATAATATTGTTAGTCATTATCTGAAAACCAATTTTAGTATCTTTGTTACCTTTCCGTCATATATGAAAAGCCACTTTTGGAAATTCTGTTTATTAATCAATTTTTTACTTCTGTTTGCAGACAGTGCAAAGGCAACACATATTGTAGGCGGTGAGATTTTTTACAGCTACCTTGGTAGTGGAAATTATCGGGTCACAATGTATATTTATCGTGACTGTGCCAACGGTGTTCCTCCTTTTGACAATCCGGCATACATTGGTATTTACGATCAGGAATATAATTTGGTAAATGCATTGCAGGTTTTTGTTCAACCCGACTCAATTCTTATTCCTTCAACCATCAATAATCCTTGTTTTATTCCGCCTGTAAATATTTGCTACAGACGTGCAACCTATATTTTTAATGTTAACCTGCCACCTTCTCCCGGAGTTTACTATATCGCATATCAACGCTGTTGCCGCAACAATACCATAAATAATATTATTGGACCGGATGTAACCGGTGCTACTTATGTAGGTGAAATAAGGGCAAGTAGTTTTTTTAACAACAGTAGCCCTCGTTTCAAAAATCTGCCACCACCTTTTGTTTGTCTAAATTATCCTTTTGTTTTTGATCATTCTGCAACTGATTCCAATCAGGACACTATACGATATTCATTGTGTACGCCTTTAGCTGGTGGTGACACTCTGGATCCCGCACCAATTCCGCCATTCTCTGCACCTCCATATAATAATGTAATATTTGCTCCTCCATATACAGTCAATAACATGCTCAATGGTACTCCGGGCATTCAGCCTCTAAGTATAGATTCAATTACCGGAATACTTACAGCAACCCCAAACACCATAGGACAGTTTGTGATTGGAGTCTGTGCAAAAGAATATCGTAATAATGTTTATTTAGGTGAAACAAGACGAGATTATCAATTAAACGTTGTGCCCTGCCCGTCTTTGGTGGTTGCAGCATTTTTAAATCCAATAGTTTCTTGTGGAAGCAATACAGTTTCATTTCATAATGGAAGCATAGGAGCTATTTCATATCATTGGGATTTTGGTGTACCTAACCTCACCAACGATACTTCTAATGCATTTAATCCTGTTTATACCTATCCCGATACAGGAACGTATAATGTTACCTTAATCGCCTATTCATTATTTAATCCGGGCTGTGCCGATACTATTCATGGCGTTGTAACGGTAACCAAAGAACTGGAAGCCGATTTTACCTCTACAGTTCAAGCATGTTCAACAGTAGCGTTTTTTAACGACACTATTTTATCATCTGCTCCAGCTTCTTTTTCTTACAACTGGAATTTTGGCAATGGCACAACTTCAAATGTTAGTCATCCACAAGTTACTTATGCCTCGCCCGGTAATTATCCGGTTACTTTAATTGTTACAAGTTCGCTCGGTTGTAAGGATACTGTTACCAAAACCATTAATATTCAAAAATTAATGACTGCTGCGGCAAGTACTATTCAAAATGTACGTTGCAATGGCGAATGTAACGGTTCCGGCCTTGTTGCAGTAACAGACAATAATGGGCCAATCTCTATATTATGGACCAATCCACCGGGGCAAACCACAGATACAATTGTTAATTTATGCCAAGGCACCTATTCAGGTACTGTAACTGATTCTGCAGGATGTACTTCAAATTTTTCTTTAAGTATTTCTGAACCGCCACCACTTACATTAGCAGCAACTGCAACACCAGATTATTGCAGTGGTCAATGTATTGGTTCGGCTACTGCACAGGCAGGCGGAGGAACTCCACCATATAACTTTGTCTGGAGCAATGGTTCAAATTCAGGTTCTCTCAATCAGCTTTGTGCCGGCAACTACACGGTTTCTGTAACAGACTCGAAAGGTTGTTCGGCTTCTCCGGTTACTGTAAATGTTTTGTTCTCTGATTCAACTGCAACATTAGATGTAGTGCCATCAGTTGACACAATTTATCGCGGACAAAGTGTTAACCTTTCAGCAACTCAAAATTCAAGTTATACCTACAACTGGCAGCCACCGACTTATTTAAACAGTAATAGTATTGCAAACCCTGTTAGTACACCTCCTGTTGATATTGAGTATATTCTAAGCATAACAGATGCTTTTGGTTGTAAGATTAATGATACAGCAAAAATTGTAGTCATTCAATACCGGTGTGAAGAACCTGAAATTTTTATTCCTAATTCTTTTAGCCCGAATGGCGACAGAACTAATGACGAGATTTATGTTTATGGAGGTCAAATAAAAGAGTTGCTGTTTCGCATTTACGACCGATGGGGTGAGAAAGTATTTGAAACAAAGCAGCCCGGAAAAGGGTGGGATGGATTTTATAAGGGCAAGCGTGTAACGCCCGGGGTATTTGTCTACTACGTTGAAGCTACTTGTTATGACAATCAGAAATTCTTTAAAAAAGGTAACATTAGCGTAATTAGATAAGAAATGAAAAACCTGCTGTTGTGCATAATTACAATATGTTTGTTCTGTTTGAATGCAGCAGGGCAGGATGTACATTTTTCGCAGTTTGATTTTTCACCCTTACATCAAAGTGCAGCACAAACAGGAAACTTTAAAGGCGATTACCGCCTGACAGCTATTAACCGTGTGCAATATAAATCTGTTACAGTTCCTTATAAATCGTTAGGCGCATCTGTTGACATGAACATTGCAAAAACTGATGAAAAGAAGTCATGGTGGAGTGCAGGTTTGTTATTTGAAAATGACGTTACAGGTGATGCAGATTATAAAACAACTATTGTTGATGTTTCTGTTGCATGGAATTCTTTTTTAGATGAAAATAAAAAGCATCAGCTTACATTAGCCATTCAACCGGGGTGGATGCAGAATGGCTTGAATTTTTCTGAACTCTATTTCGGTTCGCAATATGATGGCGATATTTTTGATCCCAATTTACCTACAGGTGAAAACCCTGAACGCAGCAGCTATTCAAATTTTAATCTTAATGCAGGTGCCGCTTATAAATATGTCTTTAGCGAAAATTCTGATTTAAATATTGTTTTTGGTGCCAGCCACCTGAATCAACCGGACATTTCATTTTTGAATGATAAAGCAAAATTATTCACCAGACTCACCGGAATAGGAGCATTAAACCTGTTTCTTTCGGAGAAAATTTCTTTGCAACCACAAGTGTTATTTTATCGTCAGGGAAAATTTTCTCAATTAAATGGCGGTGCAAATGTTCAACTACATTCTTTAGAGAATAATTTAAAGAATTTCAGATTTTCTGCCGGACTTTTTTACCGGAATAAAGATGCCATTATTGCTCGTATTGGGGCAGGTATTGGAAATTTGGATGCCGGTTTTGCATACGATTTTAATACTTCGGATCTGAAAAAGGCAAGTAACGGCAGAGGAGCTTACGAAGTAGCATTATCCTACATCATCACCAAAGTTAAACCATTAAAGAAGAATCCACCATGCCCAATTTATTAATATCTGTTCTCGGCATCAGGGGGCGTGTTGTTGCAAGGGTCGTAATGTTTGCTTGCTTAATCTGTGCATCACAGCAATTGTCTGCACAATCACCCGTAGCATATGAGCGTGCCGGTGACAAGGCTATGAAAGAAGGTGATTATTACACGGCATCAACTTTCTATTTTAATTCTTACGCAAACAACAATACAGATTTAGTGATTACGTGGAAACTAGCAGAATCATGCAGGCTTTACAATGACTACGAAAATGCACAGAAGTATTATAGCAAGGCCTATGGATTAGACAAGCAAGGTCAGTTTCCATTAATTGCATTTTATCTTGCAGAGATGAATCAGCGTCAGGGATATTATGAAGAAGCTGCTTCAATCTACAATAACTATTTACAAATGCATGGACGTGAGAACAGCTATTTTACAGACAAGGCAAAACGTGAATTATATAATTGTCAAAACATAAAGCAGTTGTTGAAAGATAC
This sequence comes from Bacteroidia bacterium, assembly GCA_037045145.1. Lineage (NCBI taxonomy): Bacteria > Pseudomonadati > Bacteroidota > Bacteroidia > Bacteroidia bacterium. The sequence continues at coordinate 80,900 of JBAOIA010000010.1, read as the reverse complement.
AGCTAAGGTTACAATTCAAAATTCAGGCAGTGAAATAAATTCTGTTTATTCGGATTTTGCACCATCATATTTGGATACTACAACCTTGTTGTATTCTTCACTGCGATTTGAAAATAAAGACAAAAAAACGAAGAAGAAAAACAAGTATATATCTAAATTACTTATTAGTAACAATGAGCGCAATACGTGGAGTCGTCCTGATAATTACAGTACACAACTCAACCGGCCGGGATTGCATTCATGTAACTCTGCGGTCAGTGGTAACGGTAAATTATTAATATACACACAGTGTCAGCGCGAGAAAGATAAATTGATGTGTACTTTATATTACAGCACACTAAAAGATGACAATTGGTCGAATCCACAACCGCTGAATGACAGCATTAACATTAAGGGATATACTGCTACCATGCCTGCTATTGGGAATGATGGTCTGTCGGGTTATGTACTTTATTTTGTAAGTGATCGTCCCGGTGGTATCGGTAAGGCTGACATCTGGAAGTGTACTATTACACCTGATTTTGTTTTTAGTAGTCCAATTAATTTGGGTACACCTGTAAATACTGTTGATGATGATATCACTCCGTTTTATGAGAACCTGAATTCAACTTTATACTTTGCAAGTGAAGGCCATTTCGGACTTGGTGGTTTTGATATTTATAGCTATAAGCCGGATGCAGCTGAACAAAACGTAGTCAATCTGCACTTTCCGATAAACACCAGCTATAATGATTTGTATTACAGTAGTCGTAACAATAAATTTTTGCTCTCATCAAATCGCCCGGGATCACTCTTTATAAAAGCCAGAACCTGTTGTTATGATATTTATGATGGTGTTTATTTAGATACGGTTAAACAGGTTAAGAAAGATACTTTAATGATTATTGAGCCAATTGCTACTGATATTACCAAAGATTCTATTACAAAGGAAATCATCAAGCAGATAGAACCGTTGTTGCCGATGAAGTTGTATTTCGAGAACGATCAACCCAATCCAAAAACACTGTTGACATCAACAAAATCAAATTACGTTGACCTTTACAATGTGTATCTTACAAATGAAAAAAAGTACAGAGAGAACTATGTTGATGTTTTAACAGATGAATCAATGCGAAATAAGGCTGATGCAGAAATTACTGCATTCTTTAATCTTGTTGTGAAGAAAAGCTATCTGGACCTTGACCGTTTTAGCGAATTATTGTTGAAGCAACTGGATTCAGGAAATAAAATTGAAATAATTGTCAGAGGTTCTGCAAGCCCTTTGGCAGAGAGTAGTTACAATAAAAACCTATCTAAGCGAAGAATCAGCAGTGTAGTAAATTACTGGAAAATATATAATGCCGGCACACTGAATAATTATATCAAGACAGGGAAGCTTACCATTACAGAAGATGCTGTAGGTGAGGAATTGACCTCAGCAAAAATTAGTGACGACTTGAAGGATAAAAGAAACTCGATTTACAGTCCTGCTGCCGGTAGTATGCGCTACATTCAGGTTATGAGGGTGATGATAAACGGTGTGGTTGTGGAATAGTAACTTTTATGACTTAATAGTGGCAAAACTGCCTGTTTATGTTTATTTTTGCTCATGAAAACAGAAAAAATTGAATAGCGAAATTTCAGAAAAAATCAGCTACTTGCGCGAGCAGGCCGATGTATTCATGTCGGTGAATACCGCTAAGGCTATTATTTTTCTCAGCGAAGCCATGAATTATATTGAAGCTGATGAGGAAAAACTAAAATCGGAATGTGGATTGCAGCTGGCATTGGCTTATCATAAGATAAAAGAAGAGTTGATGGCTATAAAAATAATCAACCAATGTCTGGAATTAAAAATCAACAGCGATAGTCTAAAAAATCAGATTCCGTTTAATGAACTGGCTGCGGAAATTTACACTGCAATTTCTATATACGACAGTGCACTTGAACATTTGCTGAATATTGCATCGGCCTACACGTCTTCAAAGGACAAACAGAAACTTGGTTTGGTTTTAAATCAAATTGGCGAGACACATAAATTACTTGGTGGGTATAATGAGGCCATACGCCATCATGAAAAAGCATTAAAAATTTTTGAAGAACTCGATAATAAAGAACAGCTTTCTATAACCAATTTTTATATTGGAAATTGTTATAACTGGGCTGACGAACTTGATATTGCCTTCAATTATCTCGACACAGGTTTAAAACTTGCAGAAAAACTTCGTAGTGCCGAGTTAAAAATCAAGCCATTGGGTAGTTTGGCAATTTTGTTTACCAAGCAGAATAAGTTTGAAAAAGCGCTCGACAACTTTTTTCAAGCTATTGATAACAGCAACCTTGCAGGTAATGTACGTGTAAAAGCTGACTTACTCAAAAGTCTTGGTAATCTTTATAATCAGATGCATCGCCATGATGAAGCTATAAAAATTTTGCTTGAAGCAGACGAAATCTGTCATTCACTTAACATTAAGCAGCCATTACATCTGGTGAATTTGTTTTTATCTGATGCCTATGCCGCATTGAATAATTTTGAAAAAGCATTAGCACATCATAAAATATATTATAAACTTTGTCGTGAAATACAGAGCGAAGACATTAATCATAGAACAAAAAGTCTTCAGCTAAAATTTGATCTGGAGGAGATACAAAGAGAAAAAAACAAGGCAGAAGAATCCCTTTTGTTAAAAGATACATTTCTTGCAAACGTAAGTCATGAGTTGAGGACTCCGCTTAATGGAATTATCGGCATGGCCGATTTATTATCTGGAACAGTAGCTACTGATGAGAACAAAAAGTATGTACAGACTATTTTGACCTCAGCATTTCAATTGTCTGACATTGTTGATGAAATATTAGACTATGCACGGTTAAACACCGGGCAGGTTGTTCCGGTAGAGCAACCTTTTATTTTAAACGAAACCATTAAAGATTGCCTTGATAAATTTTTATTAAAATTTCCGGGTAAAAAAGTTGAATCTGACACCGATTTTGAAGCTTGTGATGAAGTGTTGCTTGATAAAGGAATTCTGGAAAAAGTTGTATTTAACACCTTGGTCTTTGGGGGCTCATTTGCCAGTAACGACAAACTTGAACTTGCATTGTATCATTCACAGAATAAAATTTTTATCAATGTAAAGTTCAACATTGTAAATAAAAAGAGTTTTCCGCATCCCGACAATTTTTTTGAGCTCAACAACCCACAGTTTTCACAAAATGGTTTAAATGGATATGGGTTAGGTCTTTCATTGATAAATGCCAGAGGAATGATTATGGTTTGTGGAGGAAAAATTTCAGTAAAACTCGAAAGTTCCAAGTGCAACTTTGTTGTTGAGTTACCATATAAGGCTGTCAAGTCCGACAGAAAGAATACGGTAGGTGAACCTTTTACTGCCATTGAAGATGTCAGCATTTTATTGGTTGAAGACAATAAAATAAATCAGTTTCTTGCCAAAACTATGTTGCTAAAAAAGGGCTATAAAGTAGCACTTGCCACTGATGGCGAAGAGGCGATAAGACTTCTTGAAAATGGCAACTTCAGTATGGTAATTACAGATGTTCAGATGCCGGGAATGGATGGATACCAACTGGCCGGGCATATACGAAGTAAGCTTCATGATCCGGTTAATAAAATTCCCATTCTTGCTTTGACAGCTTATGAGTCAAGTACAGAGAAAGAGAAGGCTAAAGCTGCGGGTATGTCGGGCTTTTTAACTAAGCCATACATGCCGGAACAACTTTTTGATCTCATTGCACAGCATTTACCTTTGAAAAGTGACAATTTAACAGATGCAGGTGAACCCGAATCAACGTATGATGTTAATGAGATTTATGATAATCTCCTTGCTCTAATGGCAGGTGATAAAAAAGAAACAACTTCATTGATAAAGATGCTTCAAATTCAATTTCCTGAATTATTAAGCGAAATGTTACAGGCTATTGAAGACAAGGATATGAAGAAGCTTTATAAAGCAGCCCATAAAATAAAATCCAGTCTGAAAATATTCAACAACAATTCTGTGGGGGTATTAATAGATCAGGTTGAACGCAAGGCTAAAGACAATGAATACTCATTTGAGTTATCAGTTAAAGTGTCGGAACTTATTAAGCAAGTGAATGTAATTATTGGTTCACTCAATCAGCTGATAAAAAAATAAGTAAAAAGATTTATTGATTAAACGAGTAATAGGGTGATATCATAAGATATACAATCACTCCTGTTAAAGTAACATACAGCCATATCGGAAAGGCAAACCTTGTTAGCTTACGATGTTTTCGTACATCCATTTTTAAACCATAGTAAAACGATAGTAAAACCAAGGGCATCACTATGGCAGCAAGAATAATATGCGATGCCAGAATGAATAGATAGAGGCCACGCAGCGGATGGTCAACCGGATATTTGGTTTCTTCCGCTAAGTAATGGTATAGAAAGTAAGATATGATAAAAACAGCACTCAATAGAAAAGTAAGCAGGTTAATTTTTTTATGAATGTCAATGCGTTTTTTTTTGATAAAATAAAAGGAAATCAGCAACAGAACAAAACAGGTTCCGTTTACTAAAGCATTTAAACCGGGCAGGTACTTCGTAAATGCCGGAGGCGTTTCGGGACGCGGAAGCACTTTCTGACTTAGCAGCATAACCATTCCCAAAACAACCACTGAAATAATTGCTACTAGTCTGAAGGTAAGTTTCTCATTCATTAAAATCCGCTTCATCATTCTTTGATTTTTGTCTTGTTTCGTAACTTAGAATTTTTATATCGTCTTTCAAACGTTTCATATCAAGTAAATCAGCACCATCGTAGATACCACGAAGATGGAATTTGCTGTCAATCAAAAATACAGCGTTAAGGGCTGCATTGTTGTTACCTTTTAAAAAAAACGATTGGCGCATTAAAGAATCTGTTTCTAATGAATCGCCTGTACATAGCTGCCATTGCGGAGGATTAATACTGTTCATTTTCATTACCTGCTTTAGTACCGAAAGGCTGTCGTTATGAGGGTGTGTGGTAATAGATAAAAATTTCACTTTAGGTGCTGTTGCAAAATCTCTTGCCACATCATACATATTGGTAAAAACATCTTTACAAGGCTCCTGACATGAGGCATTAAAAAACTGAAACACCCAATAGGAGGGTTCGGTGTGGCTGAGTGAAACAGTTTTTCCTTCTGTATTTTTAAGAGAGAAATCGGTTATGGTATGATAAACGGTGTCAACTCCGTTTGTTGCCAGATGTTTGGGTCCATAATATTCAAGAAACCGGAAATTATGTTTCCCTTCTTTCATCAGTATATAAAAAAATAAAGGCATCAGAAGTATTAAAAAAACTGCTAACGCCTTAAACTTTTTCAAGATAAAAATTGCTATCCTATATGGAACAGATACACGCCTTCAATAAGGCAAATTGCTATCATATATACAATTAAAAAGAATGGTAAAAGAATGGTGTACTGCAAGCTCTTCTTTTCTTTTCCAAGGTGCATAAATACACCAACAATATATGCTGACTTAAAAATTGTCAAGGCAACAAATATCCATTGCAGTAAATCTTTATGCATTGGAATAAATGCAATTGCAACTTCAACAATTGTAGCAATAAGTAATATCCAGAATGTGCGCCAGATAATTCTTTTAGCTGTAGGGTCGTAATGTTCTTCTACAAACTGATTGTGTATATCACCGGTATAGTAACCGTGTGGCTTATGTTCATTATGTTCGTTATGACTCATACTTTTAATATTCTTTAAGAGGTTAGTTAAACTAAATAGAAGAAGGTGAATACAAATACCCAAACCAAATCCACAAAGTGCCAGTAGAGACCGGATTTTTCAACCTGTTCATAATGTCCGCGCCTTTTGTAAACGCCATTCAGCACATTGATAAAAATTATAATATTGATGACGACACCACTGAAAACGTGGAAACCGTGAAAGCCTGTTATAAAGAAAAAGAAGTTGGCAAATAAAGGGGTGTTGCCATACTCATTCTCAGTCATATTTGCGCCTTTTATGTTACGTACAGCAGATGCTTTAAGCTTTTCTGCTTCTGCACCTTCAACAACTGTTTTTTGATGACTATGCCAGAAAAACAACTTGCCGGGTTCATAATCGTCTGTACGGGCAAAACGGCCATCTGCAAGTACATAAGTGCCTTCTTTAGAACCATGAATGAAGTGATACCACTCCCATGCCTGACTTCCTAAGAACATAAGACCACCAACTATAGTTAATCCCAACCACATGGCTACACTTTTATTGTTGCGCTGATGTCCGGCATCTACAGCCAGCACCATGGTTACCGAGCTCATGATGAGGATAAAAGTCATTAATCCAACGTAGGCTAATGGCACATGACCATGAATAAAAGGGAAGTGCGTAAACACATCACCCGGTGCAGGCCATATATCGGTAAAACGGTGGCGCATGGTACCATAAGCCACAAGAAGGGTTGAGAAAGTAAACGCATCAGAAACCAGGAAAAACCACATAAACATTTTTCCCCAGCTTACATTGAATGGTGATATACCACCGCCCCAGATCGATTTTGATTTTGCTTCAGTTGCTGTTGACATATTAAGTTAGGAGTCTTGAAATTAATTTAACAGGATGCAAATATTTAATTTTTTTTCCAATTCATCAATTTATTGTAAAATTTTCGGTCATTTAACCCTAATTCATTGAAAGATTGGCATAAAAGTATAGCCTATCAGGCTATGAAGGTAACAAATACAAATAGATAAACCCATAGGATATCAAGAAAATGCCAGAATATGACGCCTAACTGAAGTCCTAAATAGTTTTTAGCTGAATATTTTTCAAGAATAGATTTTGCGGATATCACAATCATGGAAATTATTCCTCCGGCAAGGTGTAGTATGTGCATTCCGGACAACACATAGATAAAAGACCCTGATGGATTTCCAACAAAATGGATTCCATTTTTAACCATTACCGTCCAGGCATAAAACTGCATAAAGACAAAGACAATACCTAGCACAAGAGTGGTTACAACAGCAATTTTTACCTGATTCAGCAGATTTTTTTTGATTGCATAAACAGCATATTGAATTATAAAACTGCTAATGATAATTGTAATAGTGCTTATGGTAAACATCTTGGGTAAACTAAATTCAATCCAGTTACCTTCGTTTTTACGAACAATATAGGCACTTGTTAAACCGGCAAATAACATAACCATACTGGCCATGGCTATCCACAATAATATTTTTGCTGTAGGAATTCCCGTATAATTATTCTCCTCTTCCATTGTTGTTGCTGTATTCATATTAATTAAACTTTATCCAATAGTATTGCAATTAAAACTACAGGCAGGTATATAAACGACCCGAACATCAGATTTTTTGCCGCATTGTCCGAACATGTTTTTAATAAATAAAGGCTTTGCATAAAAAATAGAATGCCTGCAAGAGTAATGACTGTTGCAGATATAATACCACTCATACCGCTGTAGTAGGGCAGCAAACCTATGGGTATGAGTGTAAAAGTATAAATAGTTGTTTGAAATGCAGAGGCAGCGTTTTTGCCACCTGAAGGAAGCAGTTGAAAGCCGGCACTCATATAGTCGTCATAGAGTTTCCAGGCAATAGCCCAAAAATGTGGAAACTGCCACATGAATTGAATCGAAAAAAGTATCCAACCCTGATAACTGAACTCACCGGTTGCAGCAACCCAGCCAAGCAGGGTAGGAATTGCACCCGGAAACGCCCCAACAAAAACTGATAATGGGGTAACACCTTTTAAGGGTGTATAGGCAAAAGCATAACTTACTAAAGCAATCAACCCCAATATACCGCTGTACAGGTTAATGAAGTAGGTGAGAATAAACAAACCCACTAAACCGGCAGTTATTGTTACAATCAGCGATTCTGTAAGCGACATTCTGCTGTCAGGAAGCGGACGTTGTCTTGTTCGCTTCATTATTTTATCGGTGCGTCTTTCGTAAATCTGATTCAGGCCGTTTGAGGAGCCTGTAACTAAAAAGCCGCCCAAAACAAGCAGCCATAGCTTTGTATAATCTATGGTTGTTGAGCCTATAAGAAAAGCTAATGCAGCAGAAAGAACTACTAACGAGGCCAACCGTAGTTTAAACAACTGTCCATAATCTACAAGTCTGGCAGTAAAGTTACGTGGTGCAACAACCATTGTTGTCTTCAACATTTAAACAAAAGAAAAAAATTTGGAATGCAAAGGTATAAAATTGATGGAAGGAAGTTTGAAAATGATAATTACTTATCTGTAATAATAATAAAGGCAGCCTTTGGCTGCCTGAAGGTTTTTTACAATGGTATAATTGTCAAACGGTTATTTATTTTTTTCTTTCACTTTATCAGCAAGGTAGTTACGGGTTTTTCCGCCCATTACTTTTTGTTCGTATATAAGCCAATATAATATACCAATTGCTATAAAAACCATAAATAATATATCTACAGATTTTCCAATAGGTTTTACTAAGTTGAAAATAAATTCAAAAAATGCAGCTATGCCGTTCCAGAATGAGTTTAACATATTCAATATTTTTTTTTGCAAAAATAATAAAATTCAAATACAGATATTCGCAGCCACAAAGTTGCCGAAAAAATGTTGATCGTCAGGTTGTTTAAATCTTCGCAAACACCGCCATTGTTTTTGGTGCCGGTTATAACACTGGCATTAGTGCTTCTCAACACTTATACTCAAGGGGTTGTAATTATCAAAGACATGAATCATGGTCTATTGTATGCCTTGTTAATTGATAGTAACATTACGTCTGTTAAATGGGCTGTACCTTCATTAATTTTTGTACTCATCACCACACAGGCCTATTTGTTTAATCTGCTCATCAACCGGTTTGAAGTTTTATACAAAAGCAGCAACATTCCTGTAATCATTTTTATTATCCTCTATGGACTTTTACCCGGATTTTTAGCACTTAGTCCTTTTCTTTTAGTCAACACATTAATGCCTGTTGCCCTATGGAAAATTTTTACAATGTATAAATCAGAGCGTCCTGTTACCCGTGCATTTGATACAGGTATTGTTTTTTCGTTAATGATATTGTGTTATTTGCCTATGGCATTATTGGTAGTTTTTATGTTCCTGTGTATTGCCATTTTACGTCCATTTAACTGGCGTGAGTGGGCTGCTTCTGTACTTGGGCTTTTAACTCCGGCTATACTTTTGTTTACTTTTCTTTTGGTGACAGACAATTTGCATTTACGCAATACAGAAGTAAATACAGATTCGTGGTTACCGGTAATTAAATGGCATGCAGTTAAATTACACTATATGATTCCTGCTGTCTCAATTGCAATAATTTTATTTTTATCGTTTTTGAAACTTTATGCAAATTATAGCAAGAATGTTATCCGCATGCGAAAATTTCAGTTATGCTTTATGTTATTGTTTATTTTTCTGTTAATGATAATTTTAATTCCTGTTCAACAAAGTGTGACACGTTTTATAGTACTGATTCCTCCGGTTTGTTTGTTTTTGAGTTATTATTTTATTGCCATTCATAAAAATTGGTGGTTCGAATTTCTTTCAACAGTTTTTATTTTACTCATTGCTTTAGGATACGCTAACCTATAAACTTTTGATTTTTATTAAGGAATGATTACAATCAGTTTTGTGGTTTTTCTTATTAAAAATAATTAATTCATTGATAATGATGTGATAATGTTTTTGGATTGTCATACAAGTTTCAAAATACTTTTATGTACTTGTTTAATTAATATTAAATGAATAATATTGAGGCCGATTTCAATTTCCGAGTTTGCATTTAGATGCTCTTCTACAAGACCCAAAGGTCTTTTTTAATTGCGCTTTTCAATTTCGGTTTAATTTAATGTAGTCGCAAAATTTTTTTATAAATAAATGTTTAACTAAAATCAAATTTATCATGGTAGAAAAAACCAAAAATCGAACACGCAGATGTTTATTATTATTATGGTGTTGCCTCATGTCGGCAATGCTGTGGACAACAGGCGCACAGGCGCAAATTGCTACTATGCTTTTACTGAGGACTTTGCTTGGAAGACTTTTACGACCGGTGAACGGTGGACACAACTTATAAGTGGGCATGATGGAAATGCTCGCCGGCAATGTTGCCAATGCCATTTACGTGTCAATCTCGGTGGCACGCAATGCCTACACGCATCCTTTTTAGCGTTAGTAACGGGCATATCAGATTAGGAGCACACCCACTATTCTTATTACCCATATCTACGACATCCAACACCGGAGCCATAGCCGGTTGTGCAAGATGGAAGAAACGGAGGTGCAGTAGTGTATGAAATTAAGGAGTAGGTTAGTGCCTACTTACCGGTTTCCTGATTTTAATCTTACTTCTGGCAACACTAACGATACGTTAAGTTTTCAGATTAAGTTGTTTGAAACTACCATTTTATTCAAATAACTTTGGCAAACATATTCTAATAGTGCATTTATCCCCCAAGTTGGTATCAGAGCAACACCTTCCGCAGGACAACCACTACTAACTGGGCTGCCTACAGCTGGTATTGTTGAGTGAACAATGACGATGGAGTGCTAGTTCATAGCCTCCGGCAACGGTGGATTAACTTACACATGGACTCCATTCCATCATGCGCGGCGCCAAGTGCTTCAGTTGGCTCACCAACTACAGCAACCACTGCTAACATTAGCTGGACAGCTGCGAGTCCTTTAACACCACCATCAAATGGCTATGAATATGCTATAACTACCAGTGCTGTTCCACCACCATCAGGAACTGCCTTTGCAGGCACATCAACCAGTGTAAGTGGCTTAACAGCACAAACCACTTATTACCTGCATGTAAGAAGCTACTGCGGTGGCAGTGATTATAGTGCATGGGTAACAAGTGCAGCATTTACTACACCATGTATCGCTGTAAACACTTTCCCATATACAGAAAGTTTTAATGCAACGATGCCTAATTGCTATACTGCAACTGAAGATATTGCGGGAGCTTCTTATCATTGGGCACCTACTACTGCTGATGTGACACATGGCGCAGCTGCTCCTCAAGCAGGCACACACTTTATGTATTTGTATGTTTATTTAGCAAGCTCAAGCTATAACAGCTACAATTTAACTACTGCTCCTTTTGATTTAGGAGCTACACCTAAGTTTATGTCATACTATTATTTCTTGGGTGCCAGTGGTTACACTTCAAGCCCGGTACCAATGACTGTTAAAATCAGTACCAACGGTGGAAGTACCTGGACTAATCTTTATCAACATGATAATAATAATTCAACGTTTGGTGCATGGACACAAAACACTATTGATTTAACAGCTTATGCCAATCAATCAGTATTGATTAGATTTGCCTCTAACTCAAATTACGGTTCAGGTATTTGTGATCAAGGGTTAGATGAGTTTTCTATTTATGATGCACCAAGTTGTTTACCTCCAACGGCACTTCTTGGCTCACCAACTACAGCAACCACTGCCAACATTGGTTGGACAGCACCTTTAACCCTCACCATCAAACGGTTATGAATATGCTGTGACAACCAGTGCTACACCTCCGGTTTCGGGCACTGCCTTTGCAGGTACATCAACCAGTGTAACCGGCTTAACGGCTAATACTACTTACTATTTACATGTTCGCAGCGACTGCGGTGGCGGTAATTTTAGTTCATGGGCTACAAGTGCAGCATTTACCACACCATGTATAGCCATAGGCAGTTTACCCTGGACAGAAGGCTTTGAAAGCGCAACGCTTCCTAATTTACCAAGTGCTTGTTGGCTGGAAGATCCATCATCCGGTGATTGGGTAACTACAAATAATTCAAGCAGTTCCAATGATGCTGATGCACGTACCGGTGCTCAATTTTTAAGAGATGCCTATTCTGCAACAAATGAATTTGTGTGGACTCCGGGCTTTGCTCTTACATCCGGTCAAAGCTACGACTTCTCATTCTGGTGGGCCGGTGATAATTACAGCGGCTGGACAGGCGATATTTTCTACAATACCGTACAAAGTGGTACAGGAGCTACACAAATGGGAAGTTCATTTGTAACTTCTGGTACTACCACTACCAAAACTTATGTACAAGAAACACGAACTTTTATCGCACCAACCACAGGAACTTATTATTTTGCCGTAAGGGTGAATGCAACAGGTGGTCCATGGTATTTGAGCTTTGATGATTTCAGATTTGAACAAACACCATCATGTGCAGCACCAACTGCCTTAGTTGGCTCACCAACAACTGCAACAACTGCCAACATCAGCTGGACAGCACCATTAACACCGCCATCAAACGGTTATGAATATGCTGTTACCACAAGTGCTACACCTCCGGGTTCGGGTACTGCCTTTGCAGGTACTTCTACCAGCGTGACCGGCTTAACGGCTCAAACAACTTATTATTTGCATGTTCGCAGCAACTGTGGTGGTGGTAATTTTAGTTCATGGGCTACAAGTACAGCATTTACTACACCATGTGCAGCTATAAACACTTTCCCATATACAGAAAGCTTTAGTGCTGCCATGCCTAATTGTTGGGCAGCATCTGAAGATTACCCCGGAGCGTATTATCATTGGGCACCTACTACTGCTGATGGGTCAAATGGTGCAGCGGCTCCTCAAGCAGGTACGCATTTTATGTTTTTATATGTTTATTTAGCAAGCTCAAGCTATAACAGCTACAATTTAACTACTGCTCCTTTTGATTTGGGAGCTACGCCTAAGTTTATGTCATACTATTATTTCCTTGGTACCAGTGGTTATACTTCAAGTCCGGTACCAATGACTGTTAAAATCAGTACCAACGGTGGCAGTACATGGACTAATCTTTATCAGCATGATAATAACAATTCAACTTTTGGTGCATGGACGCAAAACACTATTGATTTAACAGCTTATGCCAACCAATCGGTACTGATTAGATTTGCCTCTAACTCCAATTACGGTTCAGGTATTTGTAATCAAGGGTTAGATGAGTTCTCTATTTATGATGCACCAAGTTGTTTGCCTCCAACGGCACTTCTTGGCTCACCAACAACACCAACAACAGCCAACATCAGTTGGACAGCACCAAACCCCGTACCATCAAACGGTTATGAATATGCTGTTTCCACAAGTGCTACACCTCCGGTTTCGGGCACTGCATTTGCAGGCACATCAACCAGTGTAACAGGCTTAACTGCTAATACTACTTATTACCTGCATGTTCGCAGCGACTGCGGTGGCGGTAATTTTAGTTCATGGGCTACTAGTACTTTCTATACCGGATATTGTACAGTTTCGGTAACCTACACCGGTGATAATATCAGTAATTTCAGCACAACAGGTGCTACAACCAACATTACCAATCCAAGTTCCGGCACAACAGCTTACGAAGATTTTACGGCACAAACGCTTTCATCTTATTCAGGACAAACCATTAATTTCAGTGGTAGTTATGTAGGTGGCAGTGCCGGCTTCAGCATCTGGGTTGACTGGAACAACAACATGGTTTTTGATGCCTCCGAACTTATGTACAATGCATCAGCAACAGCATCAAGCTGGACAGGAAGTTTTGTGGTTCCTGTAGTTGCCGATGGCAATTACCGTATGCGTATTCGTGCACAGTATTATACTTTAAGCCCACCTGCCTGTGGCAATATAACTTATGGACAAGCAGAAGATTATACATTTAATGTTTATACTCCTGTAGCTTGTAGTGGTACACCTGCAGCAGGCACAGCATCCGGTCCTGCATCAATATGCTCAACTATTGGTTTTACGGTAAGCACGGCAGGTTCTACAACCGGTCAAACAGGTATTTCAGGTCAATGGTATTCATCAACAGATGGTGGATCTACATGGAATCCTATCAGTGGTGCTACTGCTATAAGCTATAACGAAGCTTCCGGCATTACTGTGCCTACCATGTATCACTATGTGATTACTTGTAGCAACAGTGGCTTGAGCGCAACCAGCAATGATGTGAGTGTGGCTATCAATTTACCGAGTGCTTGTTATTGTACTCCTTCTACAACAGGTGGATTAAGTTACTACATAGATAACTTTACTACTACAGGTGGTACTACCAATATCAATCAAAGCGGTGGTGGTAGTGCAAGTGGATATACCGATTACAGTGGCTCTGTTTCCGGTGAGTTTGAACCCGGTACTACTATTAACTTTAGCATGAGTGTATATGGTGGAACATTTGGTCATGCCATTTGGATTGATTTTGATGCTGATGGTATTTTCCAGGCATCAGAGCAAGTTGTAACCAGCAGCTCATATCTTCCATCGCCAATTACAGGATCATTTACTATTCCTGTGAATGCATCAACAGGTGTGAGACGTATGCGAATTTTAGCAAGTTATACGCCAAACAATCCTTCTAATGCATGTACTAACAGTGGTAGTGGAGAGTATGAAGACTACAGTGTAAATATTTCACCTCCTGTTTGTATTTCTGCACCAACTGCACCATTGAATGCAGGCAGTGCCTGTGCCGATGTAATTACCAATACAGTATTGTTAAGCTGGCCTTCATTGACAGGTGCAACAGGATATGATGTATATTTCGATACTGTTAATCCACCAACAGCATTAGTATCAGCCAATCAGGCAGGTCTTTCTTTTAATGCCGATGTTTCCGGTGGTGCACCAGTTTATTATTGGATGGTAGTTCCACAAATACTTGGTGGTGGAAGTTCATGTAATGTATGGTCGTTTACCTTATCACCAGCACCAGTTCCGGTAGCAGGCTCAGGTGGCGATGTTTGTTTGGGCAATGACATCTACCTGTCAGCAGACAACGTAGATCCTGGCCAGTTGAGTGGAAACACTTATTCATGGACTGGGCCTAATGGCTTCAATAGCACAAGTCAAAATCCATCAATCAGCAATCCAAATGCATCATACAGCGGAACCTATACAGTGATAGTAACAAATCAGTATGGTTGTTCAGCAAGTGCAAGCACAAGCTTAAATGTAAATGACAATCCGACCATAGCTATAGACTCACTTAAGAATGTAGGTTGTATTGGCGGCAGTGATGGAATATTATATGTATCAGCTTCAGGAGGCTTGTCACCATATGATTTTACGTCAGACTTTATAAACTTCAATTCAACAGGAGTGATGAGTAACCTTCCAACAGGATTGAGTACAATTTATGTGTCAGATGGCAATGGTTGCCAGGCGCAGATTTCAGGTACATTGACTTATACAAGTACTGCACCTCCAGCACAATCAGTTATTGTTCCAATGACAGGTATGCCTGCTTATGCATGTAATGGTACAACTGTAACTGTTAGCATTCCGGCTGTTGCTAATGCAACTCAATATACATGGGATGGCCCTGCAGGAACTACGTTTAATGGTAATGCATCACCATATATTTCAACAACTCCATCAGTGACAGTTCTGTTTGGAACACCTAATGGTTCTGGATATAGAATTGGAGTACAAGCCGGCAATGGTTGTGGAAGTTCGTTAAGAAAAACACAATGGGTTCGCGGTATTGTGAGTACACCCACAGCAGTTAGTGGAGCAACAACAACATGTGCAAACAGTTCAGGTACATACTCAACTGCTGCAGTTGACGGAGCTACCTCATATTTCTGGTCAATTTCAGGTGATGCAACAGTTAGCGGCAATGGAACCAGTGTAACTGTAAACTTTGGTCCGGCATGGACAGGTGGTACACTGTGTGTTAGCGCACAAACGCCTTGTTTCAATTCACCATCAAAGTGTTTAGCCATCAGTGCATCTGCTTCACCATTGAATACAATCAGCGGCTCGTTTACTGCATGTCCTAATCAAACATTAACATTCAGTGTTCCTGCATCAAATGGAGCAGCCAGCTATAACTGGACCTTACCATCAGGTGCATCAGGAAGTTCATCTACCAATACCATCAATGCTACTTTCAGCCCGTCTTATAACAGTGTTGGAAACATTTGTGTTAGTGTAACCAGCATTTGCGGTGTTACTTCTGCACCTAAATGTAAAACAGTAGCTCCCGGTCTTCCTTCTGTTCCACCAGCCATCAGCGGTATTACCAATGGTATCTGCGGACAAAGTGTAAGCTATAGCGTAACGCCTGTTTCAGGAATATCCTATAACTGGACAGCACCTGGAACTATTACAGGCAATGGTAACAGCACTATTAGCGTTCAATATGGATCACTGACAACAGGATCAGTTTGTGTAACGGCAAGCAACAGTTGTGGTTCTAGTGCAGCGCGTTGTATTGCTGTAAAAGGAACACCAAACTCACCGGTATCATTGACGGCACTGCCATCAAGCTGGTGTGCTAATACAGATGGTATTGAGTTTACAGCTGATATGAGTAATACATCAGGATCATATACAATTTCATGGAATTATCCAGCATCACCAATTGCAAGTTATGTTGCAGGTGGTGGAAACTCCAATGTATTAACTCTTGATTGGGGAACTGGAAATGGTTCAGTAATTGTGAATGTAAGCAATGGCTGTGGAACAGGTTCTAAAGCACTTGCAGTAACAGTTGGTTGTAAAGAAGGCGAAATGGCTTCTGTAAACAAACTGAATGTATATCCAAACCCAACAGCAGGTGTGTTGAATGTAGAATACACAGCAGAGAAAGGTACAGCACAAGTAACAGTGCTTGACCTGAGCGGCCGTGTAGTAATGACACAGTCACATACCAACGTAAGTGGTCAAAACAACATGCAACTTGACCTGAGCAAGGTAGCTAAAGGCGCGTACATGCTAAATGTACAAACTGAAGGCAGCAACAATCAGGTTAGAGTAGTAGTTGAATAATTTAAACTTACAACTTCGCAGAAGTTGTGGGAATTAAAAAGCGGGGGGAGGTTAACTCCCTCCGCTTTTTTTTTAAATGTTATTCAATCAAAAACATTACAACCTTTTAGCCGCCAGATATAAGTAAGGTTCATAAAAGTGATGAACAAATATTTTGGTTTTACTATCGGGAAATAAATCAAAGTATTTTTTATCGGCAAGAAGTACAATAGTTGTACCTGTTCGTACATAATCGCTGCTGTTAAGATAATCAGGTGATTGAAAATTCACCAGGTTTTTCCGAACTAATTTTCCTGCAAAACCACCTAAATATTTCCTGTATTGTCTCATGGCTTTATAAGGTGTTTTCTGCAGACGGTTAAATATGTGCATGATAAATAGGTTAGCAGGAAATTTTTGTTTTCTGATACCTGCTTTGGCATTTACCAATGGATTGGTCTTGTTTATGTCTTTGGTAGTTTGAATTGTTATGGGTGTTTCCGGAACCCAATCAGCAGAATTCACAACATTAAAAGCCCATCCGTTGCGGGTCATGTTTTCATATTCATAAGCGAAATATAAATTTCCGGGTTTTGGAGCTGCACTGCAATAAGTTTTAAATCGTATGTCTGAAGCAACCTTGTTGTTCTTTTGATAATCATATAGACATGCAGTTACTAAAAATGCTATGGCACCACCCTGACTGTGTCCACTGACAATAAAATTGGTGATGCCTTTTTTATAACAGGAGTCAATGTGTGGCAGCATATCGCGAATTAGGTATGCTGTGGCTAATGTCCAGCCCGTATGTACTGCAGCTTTTGAATCATCAGCAAAGTGATAGTTAAAAGTATCACCTGGAGCTAAAATAAGCTGTCCTTTTGCGGGTATCATACCGGCATAAAAGTTAGCAAGCCAGCTAGTGCTGTTTGCTATTGTTCCTCTAATACTGATTACAGCCACAGAGTCGGCACCTATCCAAAGCGACCATTGATTCAGTAATCCCATCTCCGGTGATTTATACACCTCTTTAAAATTGTGATAATGCAAGGAGTCGGGATAAAGTGAATCCTGCTTATGGAACTGCATAAGTTGAAAGCTCAATAATTCCATGTATTCTTTAGCATTGTAACCGGGTTGCAGTTTTGATGCATTCAGGCAGTTTGCAGTCAGCAGACTGGCAATAAAAATAGTTGTTAAAATTCTCCACATAATAAAAATATTTGGAGTAAAAGTAAAACAACTTCAGAAAAAGGAATTTTCTGAATACTTTAAAAAGACGTTAAGAAATTCTTTTGATGAAAATATTTTAAAGCTACACTTATTTAAGCTGCTTCAATTTTCCGTCAGCAAAAGAAATAATGGTTCCATCTACAGTTGATAAAGCAACATTTTGCAGACTTACTACCTTGTCAGGAAATGCTGTTTCTATAAGTTTTATGTTTACTAACGAATCGGTAGTGGGTATTTCGCTGTAAACAAAAATAGAAATGTCTTTTCTTAAACCACGAGGAGAAAATTCTTTTTTGAGAAGTATATTTCCCTGACTTCCGGCAACCTCAACCAAAATTGGGCTTCGCCTTTTTACAATTGGTTTTAACGACTGCATTTGTTGTTGCTGATTTGAACTTGTTTTCTGAAACTCTGTTGGTGATGAAATGTATTTAAAGTTCAGAACAAGCAATTTTTCATCTCTATCAAAAAATGAAAGTTTTGTATTACTGAAAAACGGCATTATAAAAAAGAAAGCACAAAGAATCAATGTTGCGGCAATGTGATTGGCTTTAAAATAATCCAATATTTTCAGTGTTGTTTTTCCGTCACTGGGTTTTGCAGATGTAAGCGAGTCTGCAAATTCTTTTATAGCTTTTTCAGAATAGTGGTTGGTGGTGATGAGTTGAATTCTGTCGCGAGATATTTTTTTTGCTAAACCCGGTGGGCGTTTTCTGTTGATTCTTGCAACAGCCAGATTTCTGCCATAGCGATAATAACAATCTTCGCAACCTAACAGTAAAACACCTTCTGATTCTTCATGCAGCATTTTCTCAACATCGTGCATGTGTAAATCACCAAGACAAGGTAGCGATTTCTTTTTATGAGTAATTCCATCAGGAATTTTTACATCATCAAACTGCGAACATGATACAATACTCAGTTGATTTTTTTGTGCCAGATTTAATGGCAGCAGTTGATGTTCAGGAATACCCGGCATGGTTATGGCATGCTCTTTACAGGAAGCAAGACATATTCCGCAACTGATGCATTTTTCAGGATCTAAAATAGCCTTGCGTTCACCTTTATAAATAAGCATGTCAATGGCACCATAAGGGCAATCTTCTGAGCAAATATTACAGGCATCACATTTATCCAAATCAATTGTGGCGGGTTTGTTTTTCTTTTTAAATATAAGTGGCACTAATGCTAATCCGGTTCCGGATACGAGCATAATCACCCAGTTCATGGGAACAGAAACAACTTTCATGAAAGAGTAGCCAAAGAAATAGTACCAATCGAAAGTCGTATTGTAAGGTATGAAGCGCTCCTGTGCGGAAGGGTCGCTCTTTACCGGAAAAACCAAACAAACTAAAACCAATGCAATCATGCTGTAAATCCAGATGATGCGCGGGGAAAATATTTTTGGTTTGGCTATACGCATTACGTGCAGCCATAAAACAATGACCAAAAAAATGGAAAAGAAAATATGTCCGAATACAGAAACTTTAAAAAAGCCACCAATAACATCAAGATTGTTTGAAATAAATGAACCGGCAATGGAAGGGTCGAATAATGGAAGTGCAGAGAAAAATTTTGCAGTAAGGTAGCCAACTAATTTACCTTTTTCGTCCCACACTAGAATAAAACCTGTTACACCAATAATGAGTACTACCATTAAAGAAATAATTCCGCTTACCCATGAAAGAATACGCTTGAATTTTCCTGTCAGTAAGGTTTGAAGAAAGTGGAGTACGATAAAAATAACCAACAAATCGCTGCTGTAACGATGAATACTTCTGATGACAGCATTGAACGGATTGGCAGAAATTTTTTCTACTGATTCGTAAGCGTGTGCAGGATCAATATTGTAAAACAAAAAAAGATAAACACCACTGATGCATGCTACAATAAACATAAGTATGGCAATGTCGCCAAGGTGATACAGGGGGTTAAGTCTAGAGGAATAAATTCGGCTGAAAATGCCTGCAAATCGTTGAAAAAGCCAATGGCTTGATTTATTATTAATCATAATTCTGCACTGTCTTCAGTGTTTTTGGAATATAAACTTTTAATTAGAAAATAGCCTACAATAATGATGAACATCATTCCGGCAGATGTTTGTGAAATAAACTTCCAATCGAGGTGATATGATTTTGTTGCAGGGTTGAATGTAAAACAGCGTATATAAAGTGTTTTAAAAAAGTTGTTGAACGAAGTTTTTTCTACTTGAGCTTCCATGATGGCCAGTTCAAGGTCAATTGCTTTGGGCTCAATTCCGTAGATGTATCTTGAAATTCGGCCGGAGGGAGTAATAACAACAACTAAGTTTGGATGTAAATACTCCTTACTTTTTTCATCATATTCATATTGATAATCAATTGACTTTAATAGTTCGCCAATGCCTGCTGCGTTAGATGTAACGGTTTTCCAATTGGTGCCATCCATATTCCATCGCTTTTCAAATCCTTGTAAATCTTCTTTTGTGTCTGTTGAATCGAATGAGAATGAAATGACAGTAAAATCTTTTCCTAAAGTGCCTAATTTTTCTATGGAAGTTTTTAGACCGTTGCTGATAAGTGAACAAGCCATTGGGCAGCGTGTGTAAACCGGTGACAGTACAATTGGTTTGCCGGTAGGGTTATCAAAAAGTTGAAGGTGGTTGCCTTTAGAATCAAGAATTGTAATATTCTTTACCTCTCGTCCAATGTATCTTTTCTCATCAGGAATATCGAAAGAAGATAAAGAAAAAAACAGGCTTAGTAGAATTACTAAGCCTGCTAGTTTAATTTTAATTTTAATCACAACCAATATTTAAAAGTTTAAAAAGTTATTTCACCCACCAGGTTGCTGCCAGCCATTTCCAGTTAACAAAGAACAACACTGCAAAGGTTGCAAGAAACAGAAGTGTAAGTATCAGCGTTCCGGGTGCTTCGTAGCCTTTATGTTCTTTAGCCGCGGGCGCTAATGGTGAAAGCGGTAGCTGCATATCTTCAGGTCCGTTTACTTTTGGCCCGAAGAATACGGAAACAACCACTTGCAGCACCCAGATTAATGCAGCCAGGAATGCCAAGGTGCCGCCAAGCATCATTAAAGTCCAGAAAAAATCTACTGAAGGATTAAATTCATGAGTGAAAGGACCTCCGCTGAATGTTGAATCCCAGTGTCTGCGTGGAACACCTAACTGACCTAATGCAATCATTGATACAGAGAGGATGGCAACACCAAAGAAAAACATCCAAGGTTGAAGCTGTGCCAGTTTGAATGCTACAATTTTCCTTCTGAAAATTAGTGGAATGAGGTAGTAGGTTATACCCATGAAGGTAAGAGTGGTACCAATAACTACAGTTCCTTTAAAGTGACCCGGAATAGCAATGGTGTTGTGAACAATAATGTTTGTTTGTTCCATACCGAAAATCACACCTGTTGTACCACCAATAAAACCAAAACCAATACATGCCAGCACACAAGCTGCAAAAGCAGGGTTTGACCATGGTGCTTTGGCAAGCCACTCAAAGAGTCCTTTGTTGAAGCCCCATCTGCGCTGTGCCGATTCAATAGAACTTGGTACAGCAAAAGCATGAATCATGGATGCCAATACAGCAAGATACATGGCATAAGAAGTGTTCCATACTTTCCATGCTGATGATGTTGCAGGATCGGTTAACAAGTGATGAGCAGAGGCAAGACTGATAAATAGAATATAGAGGAAGAATGCTGTTCTTGAAACTCTTTCATTGATGGAAGTTCCACCAATTGCAAGGAAGGTAACCAAATACCAGATGCTGACCATGGCAGCTACATTTATTTGCTGCGAAGAGTGGCCAAGACCCCACCAAATGAGTTTGTAAACAGCAGGATCTACGGAGTCAATTAATCCTAAAGACCAAAGGAAAGTAGGGATGTAAATGATAGCTCCTGATGCCAGAGTAATAACAGCAAGAATTGCAGCTGTCATTAAACCATAGGTAAACAGCGGTAGAGTTTCGCCAACATTGCCATCTCTCTTTGCATTAACAATATTGGCAAAGAATAATCCAACCCCGATTAAAGCACCAACGGCAAATAAAATTATGCCGAGGTAGTAGAGTGGATGTGCTTTTAGTGGAACATAAGAGGTCAACATTACATCTGCTTTTCCCATCAATACCATTACGTTGGAAAGTACCATGCCACCCACCATGAGTAAAAATGTTACCCACCCTAATGTTGGTGAGCAGAATTTTTGATTTAATACCACTGTGGATCCGAAATACAAACCTGCAATTTCAAAAAATACAATCCAATAAATAAGAGCATTTAATCCATGAAAGGTTGTGAGTCTGTAGTACCATTCAGCATCTAAAAGATGCACAGGTTGGTATCGTGTAAATACAAGCATTATGGCCGCTGTAATTGCTAAGAGCAAAGAAACTACAGCCATGACAGCATTTAGTCTGATAAATTTTTCCGATTGCAGATCTACTTTAAATCCGGTTATATCACATATTCTGAACATAAGCTTTAGATTTTATTTAATTGATTTAATGTAGGAGATTACTTGTTTAATTTCATTGTCCGTAAGGTTCATTCGAGCCATTGGTGTTTTTTCAAATCCTACAACAATTTGTTTTTGCGGCTCTCTGACAGACATGGTAATATAGTCATCATCAACAACCATTTCTTTTACATTGCCGTCTTCTTTTACTTTAACTTTACTACCATAAATGCTGTTGAAAGCAGGGCCAATTTCAGAAGTGCCATCTGTTTTATGACAAGCCATGCATCCTTTCAGATTATAAACCATTTCGCCACCTTTAATTAGTTGCTCTTCACTCCATCCGGAAATGTCTTCTTCAGCAGTTCCTTTTCCTGTGCGTGCAGGTGGTGCACTCAGGTTGTTGTAGCCATACTTTGCCAGATCAGCATCATTCTCAATTACAAGAATTTTTCCTATCATGGTGTGGTGGCCAATACCGCAAAATTCATTACACAGCACTTTGGCTTCACCGGCAACGGTTGGTTTAAATTTCAAAACATAATCATAGTCAGGATAAACCTGAAAGTTCATGTTTGAAGGTTGTAATGAAAAACCGTGAACCAAATCTTTTGAAGAAATGTGAATGTTATACCATTCATCCTTCTTTAAAATAAGTACCGGTGACCAACGCCACATTTGTGCCATTAGAACAACATCGCTGCCGGGCTCAGGTTTTACAATAGGTATCCCGTTGTCCATACCCACCATGTTTCTTTTTACATACTCGTCATGCAGCTGGGCAAATTCAATAGGGTTAGTTTTATACGTGGTGTTTGATGGATTTTGGCGACCGAAAACGTGCCACAGTACCATCCATGCAAAAAGAAAAATACAAACCACAAACGATATGATTATCCACATACGTTCATCTTTTGAGACCTTCTTTTTAAACCACCCTTCGGTAGGTGCTATTAATGTCATAAATAGTTTTTTTAAGGATTTTACTTAAGTATAGATTGTTTAACTGATTCAGGAATATTAGGCACTGTGGCAATCTCCATTATTCCCCAAATGATGTAAAAGATTGCGTAAATTGTTACTCCAAGAAATAGAAGCAGCATTACGTCATCCATGACTACCTGTAGTCCGGAAGCCTTTTTTTTATTCTCTTGTTCTTCCATATAATTTTTGGTTCTTAATTATTTATTAATCGGAATTTTACTTTTCGATGACAAGATTATTTCAGGAAAGCACTTTTAAATATGACTTGTATCATAAAAGAAAATGATTGTTGAAAGCAAATAGCCATAGGAGTTTAAAAAAAGTCTTACGCGATTTTCTATATCAGGCAATCAAAAATTTTGTCAAACACGTTTTAGTTCAATAATTTATGAGATGGTGTTTAAAAAAAATTTTTCAGAAAAACCGAAAACACATTTCAATTGCCGGAACTTAGTTTTTAAAATGTGAGTTAAACGCAAAAAAAAGAGGTTAACTTTTTTGAAGCTAACCTCTTTACAAGAGTTTACAATTTGTTTAAGGAATAAGGAATTTATACCTGTCAATATTTTTAAGTGCAATTCCTGTACCACGGACAACTGCGCGAAGTGGGTCTTCGGCAACGTGCACGGGTAGTTTTGTTTTCATTCCAATTCGTTTATCTAATCCCCGAAGCAAAGCACCACCACCTGTAAGGTAAATCCCTGTACGGTAAATATCTGCTGATAATTCCGGTGGTGTCATTTCAAGTGCTTTTAATATGGCTTCTTCTATTTTGCTGATACTTTTATCAAGTGCATGTGCAATTTCCGAGTAAGTAACGGTAATTTCTTTTGGAATACCGGTCATCAGGTCACGCCCATGAACTGCGTAGTCGTGTGGAGGGTTATCTAACTCAGGTAATGCAGAGCCTACTTCAATTTTTATCATTTCAGCACTACGCTCACCAATAAGTATGTTGTGTTGTCTGCGCATATAATCCCAAATGTCCATGGTGAAGCCATCACCGGCAACACGAATAGATTGGTCGCAAACAATTCCTCCCAGAGCAATAACGGCAATTTCGCTGGTACCACCGCCAATGTCAATAATCATATTTCCCATGGGTTCTTCTACATCAATGCCAATACCAATAGCTGCTGCCATAGGTTCATGAATGAGATAAACTTCTTTTGCTCCTGCATGTTCTGCACTGTCGCGAACTGCACGTTTCTCTACTTCTGTTATTCCCGATGGAATACAGATAACCATTTTCAATGATGGCTGAAAAAATCTTCTTCCCGGGTTGATCATTTTTATCATTCCACGAATCATATTTTCTGCAGCATCAAAATCGGCAATTACGCCATCTTTTAATGGACGGATGGTTTTAATATTTTCATGTGTTTTTCCATGCATCATCATTGCCTGTTTTCCAACAGCAAGTACTTTACCTGTCATGCGGTCAATAGCAACTATACTTGGCTCATCAACCACCACTTTATCGTTATGAATGATGAGTGTGTTAGCCGTGCCAAGGTCTATGGCTATCTCCTGGGTCAGAAAATCAAATAGTCCCATTTTTCTTTTATTGTTAATGTTTTCCTTTATAGTTTCTTCGACTATGAGAACTTCAGGCGTAGGCTTTTTTTTCATTTTTTCTGTTGTAGCAGACATTTTTAACACTTTGTCTGCCAACAGACTCAATGTTTGAAATGCCTTTTTCCTGTTAATACCATAGTCATGTTATTTTTGTTACAATATTCAATAGAATCTTTATCTTTAATACTTCCACCGGGCTGTACAACAGCTTCAATACCAGCAGATTTAGCAATTTCCACACAATCCGGAAACGGAAAGAATGCATCACTTGCCATTACACTGTTTTTCAGATTAAATCCAAAATTAACAGCTTTTGCAATGGCTTGCTTCAATGCATCAACACGAGATGTTTGCCCTGCACCACTTCCAATCAACTGCTTGTCTTTAACCAAGGTAATAGCATTGCTTTTTAAATTACGAATAACTCTAACAGCAAAAAGCATGTCCTCGGTTTCAGAAGTTGTTGGCTTTCGCAAAGTAATGTTGTTCCATCCTTCTGTGTTCAATGTTTCACTGTCGGTTTCCTGCATTAAATATCCGCCTAAAGCAGACTTAATACTTTGCTTTGCAACTAGCTGATTTTTTAGTTGAAGTATAATTCTGTTTTTCTTTTCTGAAAAAACTTTTACTGCTTCTTTTGCAAATGATGGTGCAATGATAACTTCAAAGAAAATTGCATTGATTTCCTTAGCAAGCGATTCGTCTATATGCTGATTTAAAACAATTATTCCGCCAAATGCAGAAACAGGGTCACCGGCTAATGCTGCCTGCCATGCATCTGTTGCATTTTCTCTTGTTGCAATACCGCAGGCATTGTTGTGTTTGATAATGGCAGC
This sequence comes from Bacteroidia bacterium, assembly GCA_037045145.1. Classification (NCBI taxonomy): domain Bacteria; kingdom Pseudomonadati; phylum Bacteroidota; class Bacteroidia; species Bacteroidia bacterium. The sequence continues at coordinate 55,090 of JBAOIA010000010.1, read as the reverse complement.
AGTAACACCTTTTTCATTGCTGAATTCGGCAATAAGATTAATTGCAGAATCACAATCAAGCATGTTGTTATAGGAAAGCTCTTTTCCTCCCAATTGCTCAAATGTATCTTTCAGATTACCAAAATAAAAACCGCGTTGATGCGGATTTTCGCCATAACGTAGGGTAACCGGATTGTTGAAATGCAGATTCAAACAAGGCTCTGAAGCTTCATTCTTACTGTTGAAATAATTAAAAATGGCAGAATCGTAGTGACTGGTGTTTGCAAAAGCTTTCTCTGCCAGTTTTTTTCTGAATGTCAAATCTATTTCGCCATTTCCCTGATTGTATTTGTGCAGAAATTCTGTTACATCATTTGCAGCAGCAATGATAGCAACATCATTAAAATTTTTTGCAGCAGCACGAATCAGGGACACTCCACCAATGTCAATTTTTTCAATAATGTTACTTTCATCCGCACCTGATGCAACGGTGGCTTCAAAAGGATATAAGTCCACCACAACCAAATCAATACAAGGGAGGTTGTATTTTTCAACTTCCATCACATCATTAGCATCATTTCTACGGTTTAAGATGCCGCCAAAAATTTTAGGGTGTAATGTTTTAACCCTTCCACCCAAAATGGAAGGATAATCAGTCACCTTTTCAACAGCAGTAACAGGAATATTCAGTGATTGTATAAAATCAAAAGTTCCTCCTGTTGCAAACAAAGTTACTTGTTGTTGATGTAAGGCCTTAATAAGTGGTTCAAAGCCATTTTTATTATAGACAGAAATAAGTGCACTTTTAATCTTCACTTCCCGGAATTCTTTAAATTGATGGAGAGTTGGCAAAAATAGGTAAGTGAATCAATTAAAATTTGTTAAACTGAAAATAAATTCAGAGCAAATCAAAGCAACTCTATACTTTTGTTGCTATGAACCGATTACGGATTTTTCTAAAATTGTCTGGCGAAAGCATAGCATTTGCTTTGCATGCATTGCGGGCAAATATGCTCAGAACAGTTTTATCCTTGTTGGGAATCTCCATTGGTATTTTTGCCATTATCAGTGTTTTTACAGTGGTTGATGCCATGGAAAAAAATGTGCGCACCAGTGTAGAATCGTTGGGAGATAAAACTATTTACGTTCAGAAATGGCCTTGGGCCTTTGGGGGTGATTATCCATGGTGGAAGTACTGGCAGCGTCCGTTACCTTCTGTAAAAGAAATGCATCAGTTGGCTGCACGTTCAAAGAGTATTGAGGTTTTTACCTTCGAGGCATATTTGAATGGGAAAACCGTTAAGTATTTGAACAATAGTGCAGAAAATGTAACTGTGGCCTTGGTCTCTCACGATTTTGATAAGGTAAAATCGTTCGAGCTATCAGCCGGGCGTTATCTTACTGAAATAGAATCTAACTCCGGAAGGGCTGTTGGCATTATAGGCAGTAATGTTGCAAACGGCCTTTTTGGAAATGCAAACAATGCTTTAGGTAAGGTATTTGAAGTTATGGGACGCAAAGTAGAAGTAATAGGTGTTTTTAAGGAAGAGGGTAAAAGTCTGCTCGAGACAGAGATGGATAATACAGTAGTCTTACCTTTGAATTTTGGTCGCAATTTCGTTAATATTCGCAGTGACAGAATAGACCCTTTCATAAAAGCGAAAGTTAAAGAAGGAGTTTCCATTCAGTTTGCCAATGATGAATTGAAATCCATCATGCGAAGCATCAGAAGACTACGCCCCGTGGAGGACGATAATTTTGCGCTCAACCAATCAAGTTTATTGAGTAATAACATTTCCAATATTTTCAGTTCGCTGAATGTGGCAGGGGCTATAATCGGAGGCTTTTCAATTTTAGTGGGTGGATTTGGTATTGCTAACATTATGTTTGTTTCTGTAAAAGAACGTACCAGCCAAATAGGTATTCAGAAATCACTTGGTGCAAAGAATTATTTTATTCTGATGCAGTTTTTGTTTGAAGCCATTGTACTTTGCCTTATTGGGGGAGTGATAGGTTTAAGTATTATATATTTTTTAGCGATTTTTGTTTCTCATGCCTTTGATTATCCATTGAGCCTTACAGGGCATAACATTATGCTTGGGTTGTTTATCTCAGCTCTAATAGGGTTGGTTTCCGGATTCATCCCTGCCTATTCAGCATCACAACTCGACCCGGTGGAAGCCATTCGTGCAAATGGTTAATAGGAATAATCAGAATTTCATTTATATTTGTCTTAAATTCTTCAAAATCAAATTACAATGAAAAAGACAGTTCTTACATTAGCGGTAGTGGCTGCAGCATACTGCGCCAATGCCCAAACCGAAAAAAAGGCACAAGAGCAACCTGTAAAAAGTGAGCAAGCCACAACCCCTCAGAAGGAGGTAAAGCAAGATGCACCAGCAACAATACAGGCTGCACCTGCAAAACATGAAGCTGAACCGGCAGCGCAACCAGCTGATAAAGCAGTAAAGAAAGAGTCACCTCAAAAAGATTCTCACAAGGCTACTGAAATGGAGAAGCCAAAAGATACTCCTAAAGAGTAAAAAACAACAAAACATTGTTGATGAAAGAGGTTGTTTCAATATTTGAGGCAGCCTCTTTATTTTTGAATAAGACTATTCAGGATTCTTAAAAACTCTTCCTGTTTTTGTGTACCGATAATATAGTTCATTCCATCTTTATCAGTTATTTTAATTGCAGCACGACCGGAAGTATAAAAGTAAATACTACCATTTCGATGCAGATTATAAACAGGCGTATTCATGATGTAATTACTATATGGAATATTTTGAACTTCAACAATTGTGCTTAGGTCAATTTTTACTTTGCGCATTGTCCATAGCCCATCCAACTCAATGCAAGTATCAAAAACCCGTGTGTGCAGGTGTTTGATAAACATAGAAAGCAATGAAATTACCATAAACGCTACACCACCAAAGAAGAGTAACTCTGCATTATTTTCACGGTTTTCTGTCACATAGTATGCTACAAAGCAAAAAAGCGCCAACACCATACTTCTGAGCAGACTGTAGTGATTCAATCCCAGATATTGTTTTTCTTCAAAGTGAATGGTACGCTGTGTCATACTTTTTTAAATCATTAAAAGGTAACTTCTTTTTCAACTATTTCTTTAGCTCTATCCACTTTAACTTTTATGGTATCGCCCTTTTTGAATTTACTTAGTGCCTTCATATAGCTCATCATATCAGTAACTTTTTCTTCACCCATCTGAATCACCACATCACCTTTCAATAGTCCGGCAGCAGCAGCAGGTCTTCCTTCTGTTACTCCGTCAATGCGCATACCGCTACCTTCAAAAGCATAGTCAGGAACAACACCTAAAGTTACTTTAAACCGTGGTGCATCTTCGTTATTTGAATCGTTGGTTTTAGTAAATGCAAGCTTCGGTAAATTGTTGGTTTGTTCAATCAGGTCATTCATAAAGTGAAAAATTGAAACCATACCATTATAATTAATCAGGGGCTCGTCATCACTGGGTTTATGATAATCACTATGTGTGCCACTGAAAAAATGCAGTACAGGAATTCCTTCCAGATAAAATGAAGTGTGATCACTAGGACCTACACCGGATGCGGTTGTTTTTATTCTGAGAGAATCTACTTTGATATTGTTTAATAAACTATCCCATGATGGAGAGGTGCCGGCACCATTAATTAGTAAAACATGGTCTGTGGGCTTCAAGCGGCCTACCATATCCATATTCAACATATAGTTTACTTTTTTCAAATCAATGGTTGGGTGTTTAACAAAATAGTTTGAACCCAAAAGTCCTTTTTCTTCTCCTGAAAATGCAATAAACATGTAATTGTATTTGTTTAATGATGATCCTTTTAATTTTCTGGCCAGCTCAATTAATGCTGATGTTCCGCTTGCATTGTCATCAGCACCATTATGAATGGCACGTTCTCCTCTGTAGAGCGATTCATGTCCACCATAACCCAAGTGATCATAATGTGCTCCTATTACAATAATATTTTCTGCATGGTTATCAATGTATCCGATTACATTATGACCGGAGTGCATTATTTTTTCAATATCCGTTTCTATGACTACCTGCTGATCGTTTTTTAGCAATGTTACATCATTTGATTTTACAAATACAACAGGAATTGCAAAAGGAGTGATTTTTATCTCTGAATTTTTATTCGGATTATTAATGGAATCATTCGAGTTATAAATAATCAATCCACTAATGCCTTTTGATACGGCAATTTCTATTCGTTTACGTAAGTCTGATGCCTCAGCCCATTTACTGTGTGGATTATCAGCCTCAGGAGTAGCATAATCCATCACTGCTATTCTGCCTTTCAAATCTGTCATCCCTTCATAATCATTTCTGCCAAGCTCTTTTGATAACAGCCCGCTTCCAATTTTTATTGATTTACCCTCTGCAGTTGACTTATGTGCAGAATAAGGTAGCACATAATATTCAGAATCTGATTTTAAATTATTTCCTGCTATTGTCAATTTATTTTTAACACCATTTTTTGTTCCGGCAGAAAATTCAAATGACTGTAAATAACCCTTATTGCCTTTAGGAAGAAGTCCAATATTTTTAAATTGTTGTGTTATGTATTCATAAGATAAACGCTCACCTTTGGTTCCAGGTTCGCGCCCTTCAAACTTATCACTGGCCAATATGCTGATATGTTGTTTTAGGTTTGATTTCAATACGGCATCTAATTGTGCATTTACAGAGGTTGAAATCAAGAATAAAAAGAGAAAGGTTGCAATTCTACTAAACATGTCTGACTAATAATTTATAGATTGATAAAAATATAATTTAATGACAATTAATATTGTTTGATTTTTTGTTTAACTCAATGTGATTCGATTGTTTTTTTTAGTAATAAATAGGTGCTGTCCTGCTGTTGTTTAAAGATAGGTTTGGTAAATACAAACATAGAACGTAGCATAAAGTTATTGCCACTGGCTTTTGTTTTTATGGTCAGGCTGCTACGAAGAGAATCCCCTTCAAAAATCAATGTGTTGGTTGAATTTAGCAACGTGTTTTGTGCATGAAACTTATACAATTTCGGATAGCTGTAATCTTCAAGAGTTTCAGTAATCTCAAACTGTTCATTGTTGAGGTTTAACACTAACAATTGTGTAGAGCCTTTTGTGTGTATTTTACCTTCTAAGGGTTTGAATGATACAAACCCGGGCATCCAGTGTTTCATCATTGCAGTGTCAATAAAAACATCAAATGCTTTTGCTACTGGCGCGTTAATCTCCACTCGCGACTCATATTCAATTTCGGGATGAATAATGCCTAAGCTTACAAATCCTAATATAACTGCGGCTATGCCTGCCAGGGTGTATTTAACGGCTGTATTCATAACACATTTTTACCAGTCTAATATCCAGGCAAACATCAGTGGCGCTACAATAGATGCATCACTTTCTACAATAAATTTTGGTGTGTCAATGTCTAATTTGCCCCAGGTGATTTTTTCGTTTGGCACAGCTCCGCTATAGGAGCCATAACTTGTTGTACTGTCACTGATTTGACAAAAATAACTCCAGAACGGTACATCATGCCATTCTAAATCCTGATACATCATGGGCACGACACAAATGGGGAAATCACCGGCAATGCCACCACCAATCTGAAAGAAGCCAACGCCCTTTCCTCCGGAATTATTACGATACCACTCGCTCAACCACACCATATATTCAATTCCACTTTTTATGGTTGTAGCTTTCATTTCATTTTTAATGACATACGATGCAAAAATATTTCCCATAGTACTGTCTTCCCAACCGGGAACTACAATTGGAATATTTTTTTGTGCTGCCGCTAGCATCCATGAGTTTTTTGGATCAATTTCATAGTATTGTTCCAATACGCCACTTAAAAGCATTTTGTACATGTACTCATGCGGAAAATAACGCTCGCCTTTACTGTCGGCTTCATTCCATATTTGATGAATATGTTTTTGTAATCTTCTGAAAGCTTCTTCTTCGGGAATACATGTGTCTGTAACACGGTTATAATGATTGTCAAGTAAATCGCGCTCTTGTTCTGGAGTAAGGTCGCGATAGTTAGGCACTCTTTTATAGCTGTTATGTGCTACAAGGTTCATTATATCTTCTTCAAGATTTGCTCCGGTGCAGGATATAATATGCACCTTATCCTGACGAATCATTTCTGCCAGTGAAATTCCGAGTTCAGCCGTACTCATGGCACCTGCTAGTGTTACCATCATTTTTCCACCTTCGGCAAGGTGTGTAACATAAGCTTTTGAAGCATCCATCATAGCAGCAGCATTAAAATGACGGTAGTGATGCTGCATAAATTGCGATATGGGTCCTTTTGACATAACTAAGTTTGATTTTAAATTATTTTTTTGAGAGTGCAAAGGTAAAAAGATAAGCTAAAGAAACTCAAAACGTTGTTTTGTTTCTTAGCTCTATAAATCAAAAAGCCATCAGTATTTCAGCATACTGATGGCTTTGATGTATTTATTACAATTTTATTACTGAATGATTAATCTTTAAGCAAAATGAATTTACTGCGTTCGGTGCTGTTTGGTGTTTGTATTTCGGTAAAGTATGTTCCATTGCTGCAAGTGCTGAAATCAGCTTTTATAATATTACCTTCTACAATTGTGTTTACAAAAACCTCTTTGCCTGAGATGTCAGTGAAATGAATTTTATAATCAGAATATTGAGTCTTAGTTCTGATAGTTACAATTCCTGTTGTTGGGTTTGGATACAATTCAAAAGTAGTATTAGAAACTTCGTTGATGCCTGTTGACATAGAAACATTCACATTGTCAACATAGGCATTATTACCATAGCCACTCACAGCATTGAAACGAATAAGTACATTGTTGTTACCGGCATATTGATTTAAACTCACTGTTTCGTTGCGCCACTGGCTGGTAGTAGGTGTAAATGCCCCTGTTTGTCCGCCTGTAACAGTAGCCAATGCTGCACCTGATTTTGCCCAGTCGGTATTCCATGTCAGACCACAATCTGTTGATACCTGTACATTGATGGCATCAATGTATGCAGCACTGTATTGACGATGTGCTACATCAAAGGTCATAGTGGCACCGGTAGCATTACTCATGTCAACAGGGTAGATATAAAGGTTGTCAATGCTTCCGGGTATGCTGGAGTAAAAATCAATTTTTGCAGAACCAGAACCCGTAGCACTTGCTGTAGATCGCAGCCAACCGGTGTTGTCTCCTGATTGATCAACACGCATCCAGTTTGCAGGTGGAAAGGAGGTTGTAGTAAAATCTTCTGTAACATTGCCGGCAACAGATGTGCCAGGAACACCGAAAAACACTTTTTTGCTATTGTTGAGCATGTTGTTATCTGTGAGGCCACCGGTAGGAACAATTACAGAAAGTGTGAGTGAATGGTTGCCTGCGCCAGTTACTGGAATGGGCGGCAATGTAAAGTTAGTTGATGTGAAACTTTGAAGCAAACCTGACCAGTTTGTGGTTTGTGGCGGTGTATTGTCAACTTGATATTGAATTATCAGAGAACTGATATCAGTAATTCCATTGTTTTCAATAGTAAATGTTGGTGTAAGCATTCCTGTACAAGTGACATCTGGAACAGCAGAAATTGCTACTGCTTTTGGATCCATAGGTACTTGTGCGCGGCTATAACCTGCTTGCAGCACTTCTTTGTTGGTGTTGTTTTGCACAAATGCCACAACTGATAATTGATAATAAACGGGAGATGATAATGCAGCCGGAGTAATGTACCAAGAGTAGTTGAGAATTACAGAGTCACCGGTGTTCCATGATGCAGGCAATGCTGTTCCGGCAGCAGAGGGTAAAAGTTTGCGAAGTACACCTTCATAATGCGATTCGCCATTGGGGGATGTATATCCAAAAATATCACGCTCGGTAACACCTATTTGAGCTACCAGATTGTTGCCACTGTAGCTTTGCATGGCTTTTACTACTACTGATGCATAAATGGTGTCGTTTGCCGCATTAAATGTATGCGACACTCTCACTTCAAACGGAGATGCTATGGCGTAGCGGGTGTCAATGATGTTTTGATCCAATGCACCTGCATTATCATTGAACTGATTTCCATCCATGATGCCTTGCGGAGAATAATTGTTACTGTAATAATTCTGACGAGCCGTGATATCAGTTTGGGCATAAGGCCAAAAACGTGGACCTGCTGAAGGTATATTGTTTTGATATTTGATGGAAACAATTTTTGCGCTCTCATTATTGAGCATCTGATTGAGACCGGGATTAATCTGTGCACAAGGCGGGCAGGTTTCACCGGTAAATTCTTCAAAAAGCACCAAACGTTGTGTTTGGGCATTAACTGCAACAGATATACTTAATGCAGTAATAAGCGTATAGATTTTTTGCATTTGATTTGATATTTAATTCTGAACTACGAATGTACGCAGTTTTTGAATAGGTAAACCAATTAGTTAACTACTGCGTTTTTTAAATATATAATAGATGGGTAAGCCCAGCAGCACAATAAGTAAGCCCTTACCGGCAACGGCAGTTTTGGTATAAAGTAAGATGGAGCAAATTGATAGTGCCAAAACGATATAGAGTGCAGGCAAAAACGGATAACCAAATACTTTGTAAGGTCTTTCTGTATCCGGTTCGCGTTTACGTAAAATGAAAATACCTGAAATTGTTATTACATAAAACAGGAGTGAGGCAAAAACAGTGTAGTCAAGTAAATCACCATAAGTGCCACTTAGGCATAACAGACTTGCCCATATTGCCTGTACCCATAAGGCAATTGAAGGTACACCTTTTGAGTTGAGTTTTTTTGCCTGCTTAAAAAAAAGTTTTTCCAAGGCCATTGCATAATAAACTCTGGCACCACTAAGTATAATACCGTTGTTGCATCCGAAAGTAGAAATCATGATGAGTGCTGCCATGATATATACACTTGAGTCGCCAAAAATCATAGAGGCTGCGGCTGTCCCTACACGATCGGTGTCGCCACCGGCAAACTGAATGCCTTGCCCTGCAACCGTTGCAGCATCAATGCTTCCTTTTAAAGGTAATAATGCAAGATATGCAATGTTGGCTAAACAGTAGAGTAAAGTTACCATTGCTGTACCTAACATCAGGCTACGCGGAATATTGCGGCTTGGGTCTTTTATTTCACCGGCAATAAATGTAACGTTGTTCCATGCATCGCTGCTGAATAATGAGCCAATAATGGCAGTGCCAAGCATGAGTATAATTGCAAAACCGCTGATGTGTTGTTCTATCCATCCCGAATCGGTTTTAATCATTGAATTAACGCTCCAGGCATTGTCGAAGTTCGAAGTAAGGATGTTGGTTTTTAATCCAACCCAAAGCCCGGCAGCAATGAGAATAAATAAGGCAAGTAACTTTGCAGAAGTAAATATGTTTTGAATGGTTTTACCACCTTCAATACCACGACTGTTAAACCAGGTTAACAGAACAATGAGTAATATGGCCAGCATTTGGGCAGCAGATATACTTATTCCACCCAATTGAAATAAAATATTCCCTGTATTAAAATAAGGGAAGAATACAGCAGTGAATTTTGCAAATGCTACAGCTACAGCTGCTATAACACCTGTTTGAATGACCATAAAGACTGTCCACCCATATAAAAATGCCAGGCAGTTTCCCCATGCACGTCTGATATAGACAAACTGACCACCCGCTTGTGGCATCATACCTGCAAGTTCGCCATAACAGAGCGCAGCTATAAGCGTAATAACACCACTAAGCAACCATAAAAAAAGTAACCATCCGGCAGAACCGGTATGCCGAGACATGTCGGCACTGACAATAAAAATTCCGGAGCCAATCATTGATCCGGCAACCAGCATGGTAGCATCCCACAGTCCTAATGAGCGGTGCAGCTGTGGTTTGTCGTTGTGCATATATATTTCAACAAAGTTTTTCTATTTCGGATTGCGTAACTTACTGTGCTTTGCACTGTATCCAAAATAAATAACAAAGCCTAATGCCAGCCACATTAATAGGCGTGACCAATTTGGCCAACCCAAACCAAAAATCATGGCTCCACAAACAATAATTCCTAAGATGGGAACCAATGGAACCAGCGGTGTTCGGAATGTACGTTTAGCATCGGGATTCGTTTTGCGCATAATGATTACACCGGCTGCAACAAGCATAAATGCAAACAGTGTTCCGATGCTTGTCATATCACCTACAATATCACCGGGTACAAATGCTGCAAAAAGGCCGACAAAAACAAATAGAATTAAATTTGATTTATAAGGTGTGCGGTAAACAGGATGCAGTTCTGAAAATACTTTTGGTAACAATCCATCTTTACTCATAGAATAAAATACACGTGATTGTCCTAATAGCATAACTAATATTACAGAAGAAAATCCGGCAAGAATAGCAACAGTCACTAATTTGGCCAGCCAGTCATATCCGTGCATATAGGTTTGAATGGCATAAGTTACAGAAGCTTCTCTGCCTTGTGTTCTGAAATCATCTACTGAGGCAACACCTGTTAATACATGAGCAAAGAGAATATAAAGAATAGTACAGATAATCAAAGAACCTAAAATTCCTTTTGGCATATCACGTCCGGGATTTTTTGCTTCCTGTGCAGCAGTGCTCACTGCATCAAAACCAATAAATGCAAAAAACACTACTCCGGCAGCACCAAGAATTCCAAGTATGCCACCATAGTGATGCGGCACACCCATGTGGTCGGTAAAAGTGCTTGCAGCAGGGATATATGGAGTGTGATTAGCCGGGTTAATAAACTGCCAGCCAAAAACTATAAAGAGAACAACAATAGCAACTTTGGTAACAACAATAATATTATTTACAAAAGCACTTTCTTGAGTACCTCTGATTAATAACAAGGAAAGAAGAACCAAAATTAAAAGCGCAGGAACGTTCATGATGCCGTAAACGCCATCCAAACTATGTTCAAAAGGGGAGTGGCACCATTCATAAGGAATGTGCATACCCAGATAATTCAATAATTTGTTCAGGTATTCGCTCCATGCAATACTCACTGTTGCTGCACCAAGTGCGTATTCAAGCACCAGATCCCAACCAATAATCCATGCAATAAATTCGCCCATGGTTGTGTAACTATAGGTATAGGCACTGCCGGCAATTGGAATCATACTGGCAAATTCTGCATAACACAATCCTGCAAAAGCACAACCCAAACCTGCAATAACAAAGGCTAATGTAACAGCAGGTCCTGCATTGTTTGCAGCAGCAGCAGCAGTGCGCACAAATAGTCCTGCACCAATAATAGCACCAATGCCGAGTGCAATCAGACTATTGGCAGTGAGTGTTCTTTTTAAACCTTTTTCGCTGTTTTCGGCTTCGGCTAATAAACTATCGAGAGGTTTTTTAACATGTATTCCTTTGGACATACTTCAGATTTTGAGATTTAGAGGAGTTCAAACCTACATGATTAAGATTAAATTACCAAAAAAAATAAAACAGGATTTTTAGAACGATGCAAGTATAGAATGAATTTAATAAAATTTTACGGCAACTACAACCAACAACCATTGTACAATCAGCAAACTGTCAACCCCAATCTGATAGAATCTGAAGTTTGAAACAGGCGGTGCAGTAATTGCTGCAACAACCAACAGCAAAGCACTAATCATAAATGCAAATGCCATTGCTTCTGTAAAATGTTGATGACGATAAAGAACAGTAAGAATCAAAATAAATAATGCTGCTGAGGCAATAACAATATAGCGTGTTACGGTGATTCCTAAAACCACAGGTAGCGTCAGGTGATTGCGTGTTTTGTCCCTTTCTGTGTCACGGATGTCAAACAATAAAGAAATGCCGAATACGTAAATAAAACGGAGTAAAAATACCTCAGGAATAATAGGTGATTCATGTCCTAGCGCAGCCATTGGCAAAAGCACAGTAATTAATGCCCAGCTGGCAGCAAGAAAAATATTTTTAAGCAGAAAAATGTTGCGAATACCTTTAATGCGTTTGCCTTTGTAATTAAAAGGCATCATATAAATAAGACAAAAAAGAATAGCTGTCAAAAAAAGATTGATAGAAATAAAATTATAATTAAATATTAATAATGCTGCCACAAGAATTGATGAAAAGCAAATCCATGTGCGTGTAGTAAGTGGCTTCTGTAGGGGTAATCTTGGAAAATTATAAATGGATAGGGTAGCAAAGAAGATTATGGCAATAAGAACTAAATTGTTTTGTTCATTTATTCTGAGAATAGTTAAATGACTTGCTGCACTTGCTGCCAGTGCAATGAGAAAATTATAGGAGACAGTTTTATGAGCAATCTTCCTGAACAATCAATTCCGAGCTATTAGGGTGAAAGTAACAATGCCAACAGCAAAACCTATCATGCCGGAAACAAATCCTTGTCTGATACGCTGATTTCTTCTTTGTTTTTGATAACCTGAAATAAAGCCTTCGCTGTTTTTTAATTCCGGTGCAATATCCGGAGCATTTGGTAGTGCAGGACTATGCCGCCCTACAGCTATGGCATATATTGCTGGCACAGGGATTCCATAAAAAGTTAAAAGACTTCCGGCACCGCCAGCCGCTATTCCACCTACTTCAGTAAAATTTAGTCTGCGCTGCCATTGATTATTGTGTTTGTTAAATCGCTCTCTTTTATGCAGTATGCCATATTGTTGTCCTGCAATAAAATCTCGTACCCACGGAACATCAGGGTCGTCAGAGGTGCTGTCTGGTTTATAAAGTACTTGCTCTGTACCATCGGCTTTTTTTATGGAAAACACTTTATAAATATCAACTTTTTTGACACGCGAACTACCTTGCTGTTTTACATATCGCACCCAGTCGGGGTCGTTGAGGTTAAATAGTTTTACGGGTTTGGTTTTTCCATTGAGGAGTAACAGGGTGTCTTGTGCGCTTAATGTTGTAGCGCTGAAAAGAAAAATAAGGGATGTTATAAAGAGACGTAAGGTCATATCAGTTATTTGATTCAAAACTATAAAAAATGTATGTAATATATAGCATTTGTTAAAAATTTGATAATGTGTTATTATTTAAATAATCGAATAGGAGGAGAAAAGTTTTTGTTTAGGAAATGATTTTGCGTGAGGGATAGTAGCGTAAAGCCCGCATACTGCAGCAGGCAGTAGCGTACTTGGAGCAAATAGCCCGACAGCGCCAAAGGCGGTGACACGCCCAGGTTTTAAAAACATGGATATATCAACATGTGTTAATAATTTTTGTTCCAAAAAGAGGTAAAAGCTTGATGTAAATCATGATGAATGCAATCAAAAACACATTTTTTCATGTTCTAATTATTTACTTTTGCGCCAAAATCCAGAGTACATGTACTATTCTTTTGCCGACAGGCACATTGGCCCTGATGATAAGCAGGTTAAACACATGCTTGCCACCATTGGCGTAAAATCCGTAAACGAACTTATTGCTAAAATTATCCCTGAACTGATTCGCTTGCAAAAACCATTAAACCTTCCGGAGGCAATGAGCGAATTTGAATATTTAAATGAGTTGAAAGCAGTAGCATCGGAAAATCAACTTTTCAAAAATTTTATCGGCATGGGATATTACAATACCATCGTGCCTGGCGTAATAAAAAGAAACATTTTTGAAAATCCGGGTTGGTACACAGCCTACACCCCATATCAGGCAGAGATTGCACAAGGCCGTATGGAGGCGCTGTTGAATTTTCAGACTATGGTTTGTGATTTAACAGGTATGGAAATAGCCAATGCCTCTTTATTAGACGAAGCCACTGCTGCTGCCGAAGCTATGGTGATGTTTTTTTATACCCGCTCCAAGGAAGCAGAAAAAAATAATGTAGTTAAATTTTTTGTTTCTGAAAATTGCTTTCCACAAACAATTGATGTGTTACATACACGCAGCAAACCTTTGGGTATTGAATTGGTTGTTGGCGATGAACAATTGTTTTCGCCTGATGACAGTTTCTTTGGTGCATTACTTCAATATCCTGATGCAGTTGGTAATGTGTTGGACTATAAAAACATTGTTAACATGTGTCATCGTCATGAGGTGCGTGTTTGTGTGGCAGCAGATATATTAAGCTTAGTATTGTTAACACCACCCGGTGAGTGGGGTGCTGACTGTGTAGTTGGCTCTACACAAAGGTTTGGTGTACCTATGGGTTATGGTGGCCCTCATGCTGCGTATTTTGCAACACATGATAGCTATAAACGCAACATTCCGGGAAGAATTATAGGAATGAGTGTTGATACTGCCGGCAGCCCTGCCTTGCGAATGGCATTGCAAACCCGCGAGCAACACATCAGACGTGATAAAGCATCGAGTAATATTTGTACTGCACAAGTGCTGTTAGCGGTGATGGCATCAATGTATGCTGTATATCATGGACAGCAAGGTTTAAAGGCTATTGCATCAACTGTCCACAAACGTACCACAGCCTTAGCCGAAAGCCTTAAGAAGGCCGGCTTCAAATTAATTAATAATACCTGGTTCGATACATTGACTATTGAGGTGGAAGATGCAGATAGTGTTCGTGATATGGCTGAAGCCAATCTTATAAATTTTCGTTACAATGGAAATTCAGTTGGTGTAAGTATTGATGAAACAACTTCTGACGAAGATTTGAAAGACATATTGCGTGTGTTTGCTGCCAGCATTGGTAAAAAATCAATTTCTGCTGTTAGTCAGAATGGTAGTGCCATACCTGCTGCGCTATTACGCAGTTCGGCATTTCTGAACCATGCAGTATTTAATACACACCATAGCGAAACAGAGATGCTACGCTACATCAAGCGTCTCGAGAATAAAGATCTTGCATTGAATCATTCAATGATTTCATTAGGTTCTTGCACCATGAAACTGAATGCTACCAGTGAAATGGAGCCACTAAGCTGGCCGGAGTTTGCCAACATGCATCCTTTTGCACCGGTTGAGCAGGCACAGGGTTATGCACATATTATTACTGAACTTGAAAATTTTCTTAAAGAGATTACAGGTTTTGCAGCAGTGTCGTTGCAACCAAACAGTGGTGCGCAAGGAGAATATGCCGGGTTGGTTGTTATTCAGAAATATCATAGCGACAGAGGGCAGAATCATCGTAATGTAGTATTGATACCACAGTCTGCACATGGCACCAACCCTGCCAGTGCTGTACTTGCCGGATTAAAAGTTGTTGTTGTTAAATGTGATGATGATGGAAATATTGACCTTAGCGATTTGAGACTGAAAGCAGAACAACACCAGGAAAATTTATCCTGTCTGATGGTTACTTACCCATCCACACATGGTGTATATGAGGAAAATATTAAACAAATTACCTCAGCAATACATGCCAATGGCGGACAGGTTTATATGGACGGTGCCAACATGAATGCACAGGTAGGTTTAACATGCCCTGCATTGATAGGTGCAGATGTTTGCCATCTTAACTTACATAAAACATTTGCCATACCACATGGTGGAGGTGGCCCCGGAATGGGACCTATTGGTGTTGCAGAACATCTTGCACCATTTTTGCCTTCGCATACTGTTGTGCCTACCGGTGGACGCAAGGGCGTAAATGCCGTTGCCGCAGCTCCTTGGGGCAGTGCATTAATATTGTTGATTAGTTATGGATATATAAAAATGCTAGGTAAGACAGGTGTACAACGTGCAACAGAAATAGCTATGCTCAATGCCAACTATATAAAAGCACGATTAGAAAAACATTATCCTGTTTTATATAAAGGCAAAAATGGTTTCTGTGCACATGAAATGATTTTGGATTGTCGTGCATTTAAAGCCGTGGTAGATGTGGACGTAACAGACATTGCAAAAAGATTAATGGATTACGGATTTCATGCACCTACAGTAGCTTTTCCTGTGGCAGGAACGCTAATGGTTGAACCAACAGAGAGTGAATCTCTGGAAGAAATAGATCGTTTCTGTGATGCCATGATTGCCATCAGACAGGAGATTATGGAAGTAATGAATGGCGAATATCCCAAAGATGATAACATGTTGGTGAATGCACCGCATACCGCTAAAGAAGTAACTGCTGATGAATGGAAACATTCCTACTCACGGCAGCAGGCCGCCTTCCCGGCACCATGGGTTGATGGAAATAAATTCTGGCCATCTGTTAAGAGGGTTGATAATGCCTATGGCGATAGGAATTTAGTTTGTACTTGTCCGGATGTTGCTTCCTATGAAAGTGCCGAAGCTGTATAATTGATTTTTTAAATCAGTAACTATTTTCCCATATCAGCTTTTTTCCAAAACCAAGAGTATTGTCGGTCATTTTGATGTAGGTTAATTTTATCAGCCACAATTCGCCCGATATTCCTAATGCCAAAGGAAATTTGCTGTAATATATTTTCTTCGCTTTCTCCAATAAGTCTTCCTGTGGCTCCAGAAAAACTCCTGAAAACTGTATGCCCCTGATGTTTCCAATTTTACTTATGTCCGGCAAAATTGTACCGGCCACTTTATTATTTGCAAGTGCACGACAAACATGACCTGTAGTGTTTTTCGATTTAAAAATCAAATATGCACCCTCCGGCATGAACGTATAGAAACAACTTGCACATTCAGGTATGTTGTTAACCGAAGTGCACAGTGTCATATTCTTCTGTGAAACAATAAAGTTTTCTATAAACGAATCCATTTATTTCTTTTTTACTTTAATAATGTTTACAGGGCAGTTTTTTGCTGCCTGTAATGCTTGTTCATATTCATCATCATTTACTATAGCGATGTAGATACCTTTATTATTTTTTCCACCAACCAATGTACATTTTCCATCTTTGCGCGACATACGCCAGCGTGTTGCCGAAGCTTCAACACAGGCATTGCATCCAATACATCTGCTCCTGTATTGTACTATTTCAATCATTAATGATTTTATATAATTTATCAGAAGGTTTTATTTTTTCAGCTATTGGCATTGAAAATACATCGCCTTTTTTTACGGTTGTGACCGGCAAATCATCCATTCGCAGTTCCTGCACCTTGGTTAGAATAATTCCCGTTGTTGAACCGGTAATCATAATATCAGTGTCAACGGAAAGAGTTCCCGATTCCAGTTTAAACTCTCCTACCTTACTTTTTGGAAAATATTTAACCCCTTTGCCGATATAAATTTTTTTAGTTGTTGCCTGCGAACCTCCTGTATTACTCCATTCACCCATTGTTTTTCCGAGAAAGTAGCCTCCCCAAAAACCACGATTAAAAACTGTTGCCAGCTCATTTTTCCATCTTGTTATTTTATCCTTTGTATAGCTTCCTTCGTTACATGCTGTAATGGCTTCTTTATAGCATTTTGTGGTTGTATAAACATAATCGGCAGCACGACCTCTGCCTTCAATTTTCAAAATACTTATACCCGTTTCAATGAGTTTGTCAAGGAAATCAATAGTGCATAAATCTTTTGACGACATGATATATTCATTGTCAATTTCAAGTTCAAATTCTCCCTCTTTATCTTTCACAATATATTCTCTTCTGCAATTTTGAATACATGCACCACGGTTTGCCGAGGCATTATGAGAGTGAAGACTGATATAACATTTTCCGGAAACGGCCATACATAAAGCACCATGTGCAAATACTTCTATTTTTATCAGTTCGCCCGAAGGCCCTTTTATTTTTTGACGTTTAATTTGTTTCACAACATCGGCAACCTGATTCAATGTTAGTTCGCGGGCCAAAACAATAGTGTCTGCATAATCTGCAAAAAAGCGTACACTTTCAATATTGCTGACATTGGCCTGAGTTGAAATGTGTACCGGAATACCAATTTTTCTGGCATGCATCAAAGCGGCATGGTCCGATGCTATAACTGCATCAATGTTATTTTTCTTGGCTGCATCAATAATTTTTTTCATCAGCATAATGTCGTGATCATACATTACTGTGTTTAATGTAAGATAGGTTTTAACATTTTTTGCACTGCATATTTTTTTAATTTCAGCAAGGTCACCGAGTGTAAAATTATTTGCTGCACGTGCACGCATGTTCAGTTGTTCTATACCAAAATATACTGCATCGGCACCGCCTTGTATAGCTGCTTGCAGCGACTCAAACGACCCTGCAGGCGACATTAACTCTACCATTTAAATAGCTTTTAAAAAACGTTGCAAGATGGCCAAAGGAATGGAATGAAAAAATGACATGAATCAGAAAACCTGTAGGAAAAGACGCTTCAAAACCCTCAGGAAGTTTTTATGGTTTAAAATCTTTTTTTATTATTGCCATATAAAAATTGATGATGAATAAAATCTCTACTCTAATTGCTTCTGTATTTTTAGCTGCCGCTATAAATAGCCAAGCCCAGTTGATAACCATTTCAGCTACACATCAGCTTCCTGCCGTTGGCGATACCATTAACTATGTTGATGCCAATACATTTGGATTCAACCAAAACGGAACCGGCCCGGTTACAAATGTACTCTGGGACAATTCTTTGCTGATGAATGCCGGTACAAACTATAGTTTTACCTATCATGATCCTGCAACAATAACAGGTAATGGTGTGGATTCTTTTCCTACAGCAACAATTGCTCGTGGAGAAAGTGGCGCACCCGGATATTTTTATTACCAGAACACTGCTAACGACATTAACCGTATCGGATGGTATAGCAGCAGCAGCAACTATGGTGTTTACACCAATGGTACTTTTGCAACAGAATTTCATTTTCCGATAACAGCCGGACAAGCATTCAGTTCTACCTATAACGGAAGGTATGCACCTTTTGGCCTTGGCGAAGATTCATGTACCTTAGAAAGTGGTAGCCTATCCATGAATGCAGATCAGCAAGGAACATTAATGTTGCCAACCGGAACATTCAGTAATGTATTGCGAACACATGTGGTGGAAACTTTTCATATCAAAATCTATATGATGGGTGTGCCTGTTATAGATTATTTGGTTTCTGATGACTATTATTATTGGTTTCATGATACCATCAAACAACCTATATTGGTTTATGGTATTACAACTGTTGATGGAACTGCACAAACACCTGTATTGCGCTATCAACCAATTTCAGGAACAACAGGTTTAAGTCAGGTAGCAACGCAATCAAAAATAACCATCGTGCCTAATCCTTCTTCAGGTAAATTTTTACTTAGTAATATTGGCAGTACCAATGCTTTGTTAGAAGTAGTTAATACACTTGGACAGAAAGTTAATTTTCAACAAAAAAACAAAGGACAATCTTTGGAAGTTGATTTAAGCAATTTAACTAAAGGCGTATATTTTATTAAAGTAACTGACGGACGAACTTCTTCTACACATAAAGTTATCGTTGAATTTTAATTTCAAAAATTAGAGAGTTATAAGCTTTTTACCTCACCTGTCATGTCGCGCCCCTTTGCGCTCTTGGCAGGTGAAATGAATGACTAAGAGCATCTATAAATCGAATCTCATTGTCTTTTGCTATCTGACTTTCAAGGTTTGAAAAAGTTATTTGTTCTCGGTTGATACCTTGTATTTGAGGCATTTTTTATATTTATTTCCCCTTAAAATTATTGAAATTATTTTACATTTGTAAATGCTGAAAAAATATTTTTTCACAGACTGCCGTTATGTGCAACCCTACCGAACCACAGTACAAACATTCAACAGACGAATAAATAGAACTAACATTTGAAAATACCTGACAAAATATTGACGCGAAAAGACGAGATAACAAATGAGTTTCTTTACATTTTAGACAAACACATTAACGACATACTTATAGGCAAAATCAATTTTATGTATCACATCAAAGATTTTGCTTCGTTGCTTTTTATTCACCCGACACATTTTAGCAACACTATAAAACTCACCACAGGCAAATCGCCTTGCGACCACGTTGAAGAACGAATTATCGTTGAAGCAAAAAAAATGCTTGACGATGAAACCCTAACCATCAAAGAAATTTGCCACAAACTGACCTACCAAGAGCCAACTAACTTTACAAAATTCTTCAAGGCAATGGAAGGCATTACGCCTCGACAATACAGAAAGCAAAAAACTGAAAATAACACCTTTTCTTAAATGAATGTTTGGAGTAATTTTACATTGTCTAAACATTTCATAAAATGATAAAAATCTTAAATTCAATTCTAATGCTTGTAGCAGTCTTTATGGGACTGAAACAGGGTTATGCAATGCTAACAGCAAAAACAGAAATGCTTGAAATGTTCGGCAAATGGAATTTTAGCAAAACAGCCGTAATGATAAACGGAGCAATCACAATGTTGAGTGCTTTGTTTATTCTTTTTCCAAAGACTTTTGTTTGGGGCAATTTTCTAATGAGTGCAGGCATTTTACTGATTATTTGCTTTCATCTTCTCGATAAAGATTTAAAAGGCGTAGCCATTGAACTGCCATTCTTGTTGCTCAATTTGGTAATTATTTATTTGAAACATCCACTTTCAAAAACCAATTGATATGCACAAAATATTTTACGCTTTTTGCATCTTGTCTACTTTAAGTTTTACAGCTTGTGGACAGTCAAAATCAAAACAAAATTCAAAAATTACAAATAACAAAATGGATATTTCTAAACTAACAAACGAAACTGTAAAGAATGCAATTGAAGCATTGCAAACCAATGACAAAAACACTTGGTACACTTACTTTACAAACGATGCCGTATTTACAGATGACGGCAGAACGCTTGGTTTCAAATCGTTTTTCGACAATGCTTTTGACAAAAAAGAAAAATTCTTAAGTATTGATACGGTGACCAATGAAGGGAAAGACATTTACGGGAATTTTTATGCAGGGCAATGGGGAACGTTCAAAGTGTATTTCAAATTTCACATCAATACCGAAGGAAAAATAAATCGTTTGGATATTGGACAAGCACATTAATGAAGAAATTTTTAAACTACATTCACAAACGAAAATATGAATTATTGCTTTTTGCTTTAATTCAACATCTGTTTATTGGCATCTTTGTGAGCGATTTATCTTTTTACACCAAACTAATTTGGCCTATAAATATGCTCATTTTGGGAGTTGCAAGTGTTGGCGTTTTTATTGAAAAAGGGCATTGGAAAAATCTAATGCAAAAAATATTATTCCTAATTGTGTTGGCTTTGCCAATCGGATTAACTTTTTTTAGCAAAACCCTTTCATACTTTCTCTTTTTAAATATTTTGTATGTTGTGTTTTTTCTCTTCATCCTTTGGGAAGTACTGAAATATTTACTTAAACCAAGTTATATCAACACAGATATTATTTCGGCCTCGGCTTGTGGCTACTTTTTACTCATTGAAATATGTACTTTCTTGTTGCAATTTTTTGTGTATCAAAATCCACAATCTTTCAAAGGAATTGATTTGTCAAGTCCAGCCAATACCTATATGGATTTGGTGTATTTTAGCTCTATAACACTTACCAGTATTGGTTTTGGCGACATAACTCCAAATATTCATTACACTCGTAGGCGCGAGTGTTTTTTCCGCTCGTGCCATTTTATCTTTATAGCTTGCAGCTATCATCATAATTCTTACCTCACCTCTCATGCCGCGCCCCTTTGCGCTTCTGACAGGTGAAACAAACTCTTCAACAAAAGCATCTTTAAAACGAATTTCATTGTCTTTTGCTATCTGACTTTCAAGGTTTGAAAAAGTTATTTGTTCTCGGTTGATACCTTGTATTTGAGGCATTTTTTATATTTATTTCCCCTTAAAATTATTGAAATTATTTTACATTTGTAAATGCTGAAAAAATATTTTTTCACAGACTGCCGTTATGCGTAATAAACTACAACCCGGAAAAATGATTTCTCTCGATAAAGTATATTCAGTCCTTGCCAGAGATTTCCACTTTTGGCTACCGGATTATAGCGACATTTTAAGACCTTTAACCAAAGATGGGAATTATATTCCTGATACTGATAAAGGGTTTAAACATTATTGTATTTGGCTGACTGATTATTTGACAAATAATCAAATACCTGTTGCAGAATATCAAAAACCCATTATTAAGAGGTTAAAAAGAAGAAAAGAAATATCCAATGCATATATGCTTGCCAATGCCGGGATATCTATGGAATATTTTTTTGACAATGCAGATCTTTTAGAAATATATCCAGATAATTTTTTAGAAAATCCGGACTCAAGCAGGATAAGCAAAAAAGAATTAAATTATTTTAAGAAGTATATCTGTATTCCAAACTTTCGAAGACTGAATGAAGAAGAAAATTTACAAGCCGGTTTAGTTTTCGTGTATGTTTCGGTTCAACAAAATTTAATATACCGCAATATACCTGGACCAAGATGGTGTGATATTGGTTGGCGAAGTATTTTGCAAGAGGGGCTTAAAACAGTTGATGATAGTAAAGATAAGATATCTTTTACTAAAAACTTTATTAATGAAATTGCATATATGCAATCAAAATGAGTACTACACATTACAAACATATTTGAAAAAGCACGGCAGACGGAAGTAAGTGAACATTTGTGCTACTATCAACTTTTGTGCAAATAATCGGCAGACGATTTTCAAATGCCGTGCCTTCGCAAATATGCCGGACGTTAGCGGTAATTTTAAATGACATCACAAACAGAAATTAAATACGTAAAAAAGACAGAAATTAATTTAATCTATAACGATAATAGGCGTGCCATCTGGCAGAGGAAGTGAAACCTTTGATGTTTGATTATCAAACTATGATCTATCACTTCATCAGCCTAATAAAATAATCATTCAATGGATCGAGAACAAAGTTTATCCAACCGTGTCTATGTTTATCTGCTTCATCATTACCCGGGAATAAACTATGATGTATAAACACTCTTGTACCCGCTGCATCAGGCTTCAACGCTATTTCCACTAACGTAGGTTTAGATTTTTTATCCCAAGTGTTGGGTTTCCAGCTATAGCTCAATGATTCATTGTTGACAAATGAAAGTACTTCTCCTTTTACCCATCCGTCAAACAACTCCACATTGCCCTGATTTTTTAATTCAAACACAAAGCTTCCTTCAATCCACTTTTTCATGACAGCAGGATTGGTCAATGCCTCAAAAACATCTTCAGGTTTTGCATAAACCACATAGTTCATCTCTATTGAAAAATTACTCATGTCTATAATTTAAAAAAAAAGAAAAGCCTGAAACCAAATTCAGCTTCAGGCTTATTTAATATTTATTTATTTTACTCTACTACTAATTTCTTACTGATAATCTGACTTCCGGCAGCAATACGAACAGTATAAACACCTTTTGCCCATTTGGTGTTTACATCATATTGATATTCTCCAGCATCTAAACGATTTTCTACAATACGATGTACTTCTTTACCCAACATATCTGTAACGGTTATGAGTACTTTCTCAGGTTGAAGAAGTTCAAAATTAATGCTTGACTTTTCTGAAGCAGGATTTGGAACAATGTTAACATCACTTGCTGATACTGCATAGTCGCTGATGCCAACTACACCTGTAAGATTTATGTCATCAATATAAATGTTGTTACCCAAATCATGCGTATATTCAAACTTTAATGATACGTTAGGTTTTGTTGAATATTGTCCGGAGGTAAGACTCACCGTTTCCTGACGCCATTGTGATGCATTTGGAATAAAGTCTGACATAACAGCATTAGCTACTGTAGCTAACTGTGAACCTGTTTTTGTGGTACGCAAATTCCACAATTGCCCGCAATTGTTAGAAGCATACACTTTCAACACATCTGAACTGCCATTGCTTTTCATGGCAAAGGCAAGCCAATAAGTAAACTGTGTTTGTGTTGTGTTGGTTAGATTGAAGCCCGGTGTGATAAATACATCTCTGGTTCCGGCAACATTACCGCTAAAGTTGTTTATCCTTATAGAATTAAAACCTGAATGTGCAGCAACAGAATTCAATTCCCATGCATTGCCATTTTCATTGTCAACTATCCAATCCACAGAAGGGAAAGTCACATTCTCAAACCCTTCAGAGTAAGGAACAAAATTAGAAACCTGTAGTGGTCTTACCACTACGCTCTCAATACCTGTATATGTATCAAAACCTGCTGAAGTAGTAACCGTTAATGTTACGTCATAAATGCCTGCTGTATTGTAAACTATGCCTGCTGGATCTTTATCTGTTGAGGTAGATGGTGTTCCGCCATTAAAAGTCCACAGATAAGTTGTACCTACTGTATCAGTATTTAAACTTGCGTCTATAAAGCTAACCGTACCACCTTCGCAAATTACTTTTTGTATAGGAGAAAAACTTGCAGAAGGAGAACAAATATAAGTGCCACCATCGGTACCTGTGTTAGCTAAGTTAGTGGCTGTATGAACCTGATTGCGCAAACCTGCACCTGAATTTAATGCAGCCCACATGCGAGCTTTCTGTCCTAAAGTAAACATGTAGTAGCAATAGCTGTAGTCCATGTAATTTTGATAGTTCTCAATTATACCTGGCGTACACACATCTGCATTGGATGGCGAAGGACAATTAGTATATCCCTTAGTTACCGGAGTGTCGGTCACATTATCGTCACCGCAGGCAACACCGGGTTGATTAGTGCCTCCCCATGTATGATTTAAGTTAAGCCAGTGTCCGATTTCATGTGTAAGTGTATATTGTCCTGTTGAGCTTCCTGTTCCGATGCTTCCTACATAATTGTGTAAAGCAATGATACCATCTTTGCCGGGAGGTGCTGTACCGGGTTTATAAGCATAGGCTGCTGCACTTGCATGCGAAGATCCGAAATATGAAACAGTCCAGATATTTAAATATTTATTGTACGGCCATGGATTAAGTTTAGAGGCATCACCGGCATCATAAGTCAATAAAGATTGTTGTCTGTCAATGCCATTAGTGCAATTTCCATTAGGGTCTTTATGTGCCAAACGAAATTCAATCTGAACATCGGCATTCAACGCTTTAAAATCAGGGATGATGTTGGCTGTATCGGTACGCTGTCCGTTATAGTCGCGATTTAATATTCTAATGGCATCATACACCTGTGCATCTGAAATATTCTCAGGGCCCCAATTATGAATGATGTGAAATACAACCGGAATAACATACACAGCAGTACCGGTACTTCTGAAATAACTTGGTTGAAAGTTTTGTACGTACTGTTGTGTAAACGCTTCTAACTGGTTTTGTTCAGTTCGGGCAGCAGCGCTATTCTGAAGTGCAGCATTGGTAACTTCATCAGTAGCGCACCAATGTGTGTTTTGTGCACTGACATTTATGGTTGTTATCATGACCACCATCAGCAATAAAAAATTAGTAGATTTTTTTAGCATTGTTTTAATTTATTTATAATGATTCAAAAGTAATAAAATCGTGTGTTTTTGAACGTACGTTCAATGTAATTTTTTTGTGAAGGTTCTATCCTAACGCCTGCTTTAAATCTGCAATTAAATCATCTATATCTTCAACACCAACACTTAATCTCAATAAAGAATCAGTTACACCTACACGGGCTCTCTCTGCAGCCGGCACACTGGCATGTGTCATTGATGCAGGATGGTTAATTAATGATTCTACTCCACCCAATGATTCAGCCAATGAAAAAACTTTTACCGATGATGCTAACTTAAATGCCTCTTCCTGCGAATGGCTTTTAAGGTCAAAAGAAATCATTCCACCAAAGTCGCGCATCTGTGTTTTTGCAATACTATGGTTTGGATGATCTTCAAAACCCGGCCAATAAACTTTTTCAACTTTTGGATGACTTCTAAGAAAGGTTGCTACCTGTCTTCCATTGAAACAGTGACGCTCCATTCTAAGATGTAATGTCTTTATACCACGTAACACCAGAAAACTATCCATAGGACCGGGAGTGGCGCCACAGGAGTTATGTATAAAAGCCAATTTTTCATAGAGCGAATCGTCACTCATGCACAATGCACCCATCACAACATCACTATGTCCGCCCAGATACTTTGTAACAGAATGCATCACAATATCAGCACCCAAATCCATAGGGTTTTGCAGGTATGGCGAAGCAAAAGTATTGTCAACAGCCAAAACACAATTGTTCTTTTTAGCAATAACGCTACACGCTTTTATATCTACAATCTGCATAGTTGGATTGGTAGGTGTCTCTATCCAGATTAGTTTGGTATTGGCATTTACATAATTGCTGATATTGTTGGCATCAGTCAGGTTAATGAAATGAAATTTTATTCCATAGTTGGCAAATACTTTGGTAAACATCCTGTAGGTGCCGCCATATAAATCATCACCGGTAATTACTTCATCTCCCGGTTTCAGCATTTTTACTACAGCATCCGTTGCTCCCATACCACTACTGAAACACAAAGCATACTTTGCATTTTCCAGTGCTGCAATATTTTTCTCCAACTGCGAACGTGTTGGATTTTTACCTCTTGCATAGGCATAACCTTTATGTTGTCCCGGTGAAGCCTGAACATAGGTTGAGGTTTGATAAATCGGAGTCATGATAGCTCCTGTAGTAGGATCAGGCTCAACGCCTGCATGGAGTGCTTTGGTAGCAAATTTCATGTTATTAAATTTAAGAATGCGAAGATAAAATTTACAATCATTGCCCTACCTTTGAATGGCATTAAATTCATCAAATATGAACGATATTGTAGGATTTACAGGTGTTTTTATTCTTTTGGTTGCTTATTTTTTACACCTCTTCAAAATCATTAAGCCAGATAAGCTTCTTTACTTGTCTCTTAACTTTATTGGTGCTGCCTTAGCCTGCCTGGCCTCGGTGCTCATCCACTATACTCCTTTTATCATTCTGGAGGCACTATGGGCATTGGTATCGCTGATTTCCATTTTTAAATTGATGTTGAAACCACAATAATCTCTTTTAAACTATTACTTCTTTTTTGTTTCGTTGCGTATAAAATATGCCATTGCTGCATAATGTGCACGTGAGCGTTGCAACAGATGTTGCAATTCTTCCGAAGGATGGTTGGTAGCTTTTAACAACTGCTTGTCATCCCATGTGAAATACTTAGGGTTTTCTCCAAATTTTACAGCACCATAGCGGTTCATGGCCTCCATACTCATCCAGTCTGTTGCAAAAATTTCTTTATCAGTCTGAAGCGAGTCAAATAAAAAATCACCTGCATTAAAATAGGTGGACTGTGGTAATGCAAGATTTATTAAAGTTGGAAAAATATCTTTATGTGAGCCCCATTTATTGATTGTAATATGAGGATGAATTGTTGCCGGCACATACATATACAGTGGGACACTGCGCTGATAGTACATCTGGCTTTCATTAAAATCAAACAACATTAAATTATTATGATCACCGGTTGCTGAAACGATTGTATTTTGACTGAAATTGGATTGTTTAATTTTATCCATAAATTTACCTAAACAATCGTTGGAGTATTGCAAATTGGTAAGATTCTTTACTGCAAGTTTTTCATCTGTAAGTAATTTTGATTTTACATTATCAGTAAGCTTAACCGGATATGGTTTATAGGTTTCGGGCAAATGAAAAGGTGTGTGATTTGTTGTAGTGAGTACAAAAATCATCTGTGGCTTAGTTGCATTTTCTAACTTTTTAAAAACATAGTCAAAAAGATATTCATCATAGACACCCCATTCACACTCTGTTGAGCCCACTATTGCTTTTAGTACATTATCTTTACTTTCCACATGTTGAAAATACTGATGTGGAATAAATTCATTGATATTTCGCCAGCCAAATTTACCTCCTGTGATAAATGTTGTTTCATAACCGGAGTTGCTAAATGGCAATGCTACAGAACTGGAATATGAAACTGAATTATTTTCAGACTGCGCCAATGACGTTACAGGTGTATTAACCATGATACCTTCAAGGCTATTGATAGTACCATTGCCAGAAGGCAGAAAATTTCTTAAAAAATAGTCCTCTTTAATATGTTTCTCCAAAGCACCATAAAGATTTAATGTTGATGAATGATAAAACAAATTATTATTACTCATACTTTCCATCAGAAAAAAAACCACATGCGGATATTTAAAACCCGAAGCTTTACTATCTGTTTTTGTAAAGTATGATTTACTTAAATCTTTTTCAGGAGCATAACCATAGTAATCTTCAATTGCTTTTAGTTCATTGTCATAACCCAATTTTTTCAAAAAGGTTATATTGCCTTCTATACTCATCTGCTTGTTACGCATCAGAAATGCTTCCTTTATGGCAAACATTCCATTAATAGGTATCAGATTTATTGTACTATTATTACAAACTGTAGAGTCATCAATCTGCAATGGAAATGTTCCTAATGAGCCTCGCATTCCCAGAAAAAACATACCTAAAGCACACAAACTAAATACAACTCCCTGCCAGACTTTTTTAATTATTACAGACTTTACCTTTTCACTAAAAACATAATTCACAAAAAATCGAATCAGAAAAAAAACAATTATCCATGAAATTAATACACTTGTGATAGGGTAGTCTGTCCAAACAGATTTTAACACAGCTGCCGTATCATCATCAAACAAACCAAAGGCCAACACATTGATGTGCGATTGAAAATAATTGTAATAATAAACATCTACAATTCCAACAACCATAAACAGCACTAACATGACAATTGCATATACTCTGTTAAATCGCATCACAACATCATTGCACTTTACAGTACCTACAATTAAGCAAAGAATACTTAACAATACAGGTAATGCCATTCCATACATTAACACCATGGTATCGAATCTGAAACCTACAACCAAAGCATGAAATACATCTGCAATATTTAACTTTATATCAGCGATGCTTAATAATCTAAAAAGAAAAAATAAACGGATAGACAGCAGCAGAAACAGTCCACCCAGATAAATTAAAAACTGTCGTTTAAGTAAAGTTAAAAATTGTTCGAAACGAATCATGTTACTTAATCTCCGATAGCATCTCCTGACGAATCATCTTAACAGGCGCACTACCATAACTCAAAAACTTTTCGTGAAATACTTTGAGGTTGAATTTATTTCCTTGTTTTTTCTTTAAATCTTCGCGCAGGTCACATATTTCTTTAAACCCGGTATAGTAGCTTGTAAGCTGCACATTGGTTACGTTCACTCTTTTCCATTTTCCCTGTGCCTCTGCTTTCTGCTGAAATGCTTCATTCTTCAATAATTTTAATGCCTGTTCTTCTGTCATGTCCATAGTATGAACTGAAATATCTAAAATAGTATTGCAAACAGTTCTCAAATTCCATTTGTAATACATCAACCACATTTCTGGCTCATTGTTACCATATCCATTTTCAAGCATCATTAACTCGCCATAAACTGCCCAACCTTCAATCATGGCTCCATTACCAAAAACAGCTTTAATTATACTTGGTGCATTGTTGCTATAGACCAATTGTGTATAATGTCCGGGTATTGCTTCGTGAATATTTAAAATCTGCAAAATGTAATGATTGTATTCCCTTAAATAACTTTCTGCACGTTCAGAAGTCCAGCCTGATAGCGAACCTACATTATAGTATGTATTGCCTCCCTTATCATAGGGTCCGGGTGAACTGATGGATGCACCTGCAACACCTGCCATATACGCTGGCTCTTTCCTTACTTTTAATGGTTTGGAAGGATCAATATAAATCAATTTTTTTTCATTGATAAATTTAACAAGTTCAGGGAGTTGCTTTTCTATTGCCGATTGAAATTCGTCAGGTTTTACATGATACACAGAAATTGTATCTATCATCATTCTAATCAGAGCTAAACTATCAGCAGGTTTATCTTTTGTACCAAAATACTTTGGCCATAACTTGTCAGCGATTTTATACATTTCATTATGCAAGAAGGTTTTTCGCTGTATTGCAGAATCATAAATCTGCTGATAGGAGTACTGACTTTGTATATCATATTCAAACTTTTTTGCATACAAGTCCTTACCTAATCTGAAACTTCTTGGGCTATCATTCTTAAAGTCTTTAAGAAATGTTATATAATCTTCAACTGCCTTTTTTGCATCAGTAAGTGATTGCGTAATGCTTAACTTAACACCTGCTTTGAGTGTGGATTGTTTTAGAGAGTCTAATAAATCATTCTCAAGTGCGGCAATGCCACCTGCGTTCTGCTCCATTGCCAAATTGAGATGCTCATTGGTTGGATTTGCAATGTTCTTTTTTGCTGCCTCGTAATAAGCTTTAAATTGCGAGAGTTTTTTACCAATATTTACAAGACGTTTATTGAGGGGCTCATAATTTTCAGATAACATAAATGCTACATTTCCGGTTGCATTGTATGATGATGGATTCCACTGCCATGACTTCATTTCAGTGATATAAAAAATATTGCTGTTGAGATAATTTTCAATCAGATTATAATCCATCCTGTTTAAACTGTTTAGCGTTGCCTTATCATACGTCTTTAGAGAATCGAGATATGATTTTGAAAAAGTTACCTGACTCTTACGATATTGTTCATTATTAACTTCAAGAACAGAGTCGTATGCATGATAACCAATTTCAGTTGCCCACATTGGATTATGCTTCCATAGTTCGTTTATAAATCTTTCTTTAAAATTATCAAAGCGTTTGTCTGTGGTAAATGACGCTTTGCCGGCAAATAAATTTGTGTTGCCCATACAGCAAATAACAACTAGTAAAATGAAATATTTTCTCATTACTTCGAATGGTTTTTAAGGAATGCTAAGGTAGTGTATTTAAAATCTATCCTTGATATACTTTGTAAGATTTTATGAATGCCGAACATTCAAATCATACTATATCTTTATCTCTTCGCCCTTGGTATTATAGAAAGCAAACTGTGTTACAGCAAACGAACTTACTGACTCAATACTAACTTTTATTTTATGCTTCAAATACCATTTCCATTTTATTGAAATAAACCCATTTTTCAGATAGGCTTCAATGTATGGATGTACGTGCAATATAATTTTCTTCTCGTTTTGTTCGTGTGCAAAATAGCGAACATTATTTTCTATTTCATCAATAAGTAAAATACTGGCTTTTATTTCACCTGTACCGTTACATGAAGGACATTTTTCAGCTGTAGAAATTTTCATTTCAGGTCGCACACGCTCACGTGTCAGCTGAATTAATCCAAACTTACTTGGAGGCAAAACGGTATGTCGTGCAGGATCCTTTCTCATCTCTTCTTTAAGCACTTCATGTAACTGACGTTTATGTTCAATATTTATCATGTCTATAAAGTCAATCACAATAATTCCGCCCATATCACGCAACCTGAGTTGTCTGGCAATTTCCTTGGCTGCCATACAGTTGGTCTCAAAAGCATTTTTTTCCTGACTGTCGCTATCACCTCTGTTACGACCTCCGCTGTTAACATCAATAACATGCATAGCCTCCGTATGCTCAATCACTAAGTACGCACTGTTTTGCATAGCTACGGTTTTGCCAAAGTCAGATTTTATCTGCTTGTCAATTCCGAAATGCTCAAAGATGGGTTGCTTATTCTTAAATAATTTAACAATTTCTTCCTGCTCGGGGGCAATACTTCTCAGGTAAGACTTTATCTCATCATAAAGAAGGTTGTCGTTAACATGAATATGATTAAAGTTAGGATTAAGCATATCGCGCAGGATAGATGAAGTGCGATCAATCTCTCCCAATACTTTTTGTCCCGGTTGTGCCACCTTTAATGTGTCGTAAAATAAATTCCAACGCATCAGCACATCCTGAATATCTTTATCTAATTCTGCAACCTTTTTTCCTTCTGCAACAGTTCTGACAATGATGCCGAAATTTTTTGGCTTAATGCTAAGGGCAAGTCTCTTCAGACGGTTACGCTCTTCGGGACTTTTTATTTTTGATGAAACTGATACATGATTGTAGTAAGGTGAAACCACAAAGTATCTTCCTGCAATAGATATTTCCGTTGTTATTCTTGGACCTTTAGTAGAGATTGGCTCTTTAGCAATTTGAACCGGCAGCCACAAACCGGTGCTCATAACCTGTGTTATT
Organism: Bacteroidia bacterium; assembly: GCA_037045145.1. Lineage (NCBI taxonomy): Bacteria > Pseudomonadati > Bacteroidota > Bacteroidia > Bacteroidia bacterium. The sequence goes on along the minus strand of JBAOIA010000010.1, from coordinate 23,266 downwards.
TTGCCGGTCTTTATGATATCTTTTTCCAGTTCAAAGTTGTTCAGCGTGGCATTGTTCTGTCTTCCGCTTTGTGTGTCTTTTACAAATTTTAAAAGTGACTGAAACTGCGGGCCTAAATCCAGATAATGCAAAAAGGCATCTTTCTCATAGCCTATATCAACAAATGCAGCGTTGAGTGAGGGCATGAGCTTTTTTACCTTACCCAGGTAAATATCGCCAACGGCAAAACTTCTGTCCTTCTTTTCGCTGTTTAATTCAACCAGCTTTTTTTCTTCAAGGAGGGCAATACGTACTTCCGATGGACTTGAGTCTATAACTAAATCATTGCTCAAGACGCAAATTTTAATTGATTAGCGAGGTAAAATAACCCCAAAAACAGATGTTAGCCGAAATAAAAGATTCCTGCAACATCTACAAACACTTGATTATTTTTTCTTATGTCTGTTTTTTCTCAATCTCTTCTTGCGCTTGTGTGTCGCCATTTTATGACGTTTTCTTTTCTTACCGCTTGGCATGTTATATTAATGTTTTTTATTTAAATTATTGTTATCGTGTTTTTTAAGGAGTGCAAAAGTAATATATTCTTTTTATTTAACAGGTTTTGTTTGCAACTCTTTTATATAAGAATCTATTTCTGCAATTGCCTTGGTGTTGTTAGAAAGCGATTTATAGGTCTCGAAACTCTTTATAGCTTCGTCTTTTTTATCCATCTGAACATAGGTTTGACCAATAAAAACATACATGTCAATTCGTGATGGGTTGATTTGCAGCACTTTATTAAATCGTTCTAAAGCTTTATCAAACTGCCCTGACTTTACCGACAAGAACCCTAAATTGAGTAATGCATTTTCATGATTTGGGTCTTTTTCAACTACTGCTTTCAGCATTGTTATTCCCTGCATTGGGTTATTTGTTCCTTCAGCATAGCAAATACCTAAATCGGTTTTTGCATTCAGGTTTTCCGGATTAATCTTCAACACTTCAGAGTAGCTTGCAATGGCCTTGCCAACAAAATATTCTCGGCTTAAAGAATCCTGTGCCTGTTTCCAGGCGTCAAAATAGCGATATGCTGCATTGATATTTGCCTTTTCTGTAGGTGTTCCTTTTGCAATTAGCTCCATATAATGCGCAGCCAATCCGGGCACCCCATTTCTATCCCAAAATGCTGAAACTGAGTCAAATCGTTCAGGTTCTTTTAAACCATTCAATGCATCATATAAATGATGTTGAGTTGAATCGAGTGAAAGCTTTGCCTGTTGTTCAAACTGATCAATATTAAATCCGCTAGTGATAGGAATTTCTACCGCCTTTTCACTTTTTTTATGTCTTGGCAGAAGAAACAATAAGCCCACCAACACTACAGCGGAAACACCAATGAGTGTACTTTTTGAAAATGAACTCATCGGTTAAATTACAGCTGTGGCTGCGACTCTTTTTTCTTATAAGCGTTTTTTACTTTATCAGTAAAAGTTTTTGCAGGCTTAAATGCAGGAATAAAATGCTCAGGGATAATAATTGCAGTATTTTTGGTAATGATACGACCTGTTTTCTGCGCTCTTTTTTTAACAATAAAACTACCAAAACCCCTCAAATACACATTGTCTTGCTGTACTAAGGAGTTTTTCACTACTTTCATCATGGACTCAACTACATTCTGAACCACCATTTTCTCAATACCGGTTTTAATAGAAATTTCGTTAACCAACTCTGCTTTTGTCATTTTATATAAAATTTAAAGTTAATATCAATTTGTTTTTGGGACTGCAAAAGTAAACTTTATTTGGTGAAAATGAAAATATTATGTCAATAATGAGTCACTTATCTCCTAACTATTAAAAGTATTGGAATACCTGCGTTAGAAATGGGCTTGGAAATATTATGCTGTTCCATAATTCAGAAGGCACTAAATTCTCTAATTTCGGCACTCTTTTAATTTCAGGACATTATGCTACGTACACATACTTGCGGTGAGTTAAATATTACTCACAAAGGACAACAGGTTTCACTCAGTGGTTGGGTTCAGCGTTCGCGTGACCTTGGTGGAATGACCTTCATTGACCTTAGAGACAGGTATGGAATAACGCAATTAGTATTTGATATGGAAAGTAACGCTGAATTATGTCAGCAGGCTCGAACGCTCGGACGCGAATTTGTTATACAATGTCACGGTGTTGTTGCTGAAAGAAGTAGTAAAAACAACAAACTTACAACCGGTGAAATTGAAATCATAGTTGATAAAATAGTAATTCTCAACACTTCGGAAACTCCTCCATTTACAATAGAAGAAAACACCGATGGTGGTGACGAATTACGAATGAAGTATCGCTATCTAGACCTACGCAGATCTAATGTAAAGGCTAATTTTGAATTGCGACATCGAATGGCTTCCGCAGTGCGAAATTATTTAGACAGTCAGAATTTTATTGAAGTAGAAACACCTGTTCTTATAAAGTCTACACCCGAAGGTGCGCGTGATTTTATAGTGCCTTCCAGAGTGCATAACGGACAGTTTTATGCACTGCCACAATCTCCACAAACATTTAAACAATTACTGATGGTAGCAGGGTTTGATCGGTATTATCAAATAGTAAAATGTTTTCGTGATGAGGACCTCAGAGCCGATAGACAACCTGAGTTTACACAGATAGATTGTGAGATGAGTTTTATTGAACAGGAAGACATTTTAGCTATGTTTGAAGGATTAGTTATTCATCTGTTCAAAGAGGTAAAAAATATTACTATACCTCCACTACATAGAATGAGTTATGCAGATGCGATGAAATACTATGGTAATGATAAACCGGATATGCGTTTTGACATGAAAATTGTTACCTTTAAAGATGATAACAGCCAGCATATTGTACCCGGAAAATTTAAAGTTGTTGATGAGGCAGAATTTGTTGGAGGCCTTGTGTGTAAAGGATGTTCAGAATATACACGCAAGCAGGTTGATGAATTGACTGATTGGGTTAAGCGACCGCAGATAGGTGCAGGAGGTTTAGTTTATATTCGCTACAATACTGATGGAAGTATTAAATCGAGTATTGATAAATTCTATACTCAAGAAGAATTAAAAACTCTTCTTGAATATGCAGATGCGCGGCCCGGAGACTTGCTACTGATGCTCACAGGTGCTGAAAGTAAAAGCCGAAAAGCACTGAGCGAACTTCGTCTTGAAATGGGAAACCGCTTAGGGCTCCGAGATAAAAACAACTATTCATGTCTGTGGGTATATGACTTTCCGCTGCTTGAATGGAACGAAGAATCACAAAGATTCCATGCCATGCACCATCCTTTTACCTCGCCAAAACCTGAAGATATTTCATTGCTTGAAAACAATCCGGGAAAAGTACGTGCCAATGCCTATGATTTGGTTATCAATGGTGTTGAAATAGGTGGTGGATCCATAAGAATTTTTGATAAAAAACTTCAGGCACAAATGTTTGAAGTGCTAGGATTTACAAAGGAAAAAGCACAGGAGCAATTCGGCTTTCTGATGAATGCTTTTCAATATGGTGCCCCACCGCATGGTGGAATTGCCTTTGGCTTTGACAGGCTCTGCTCTTTGTTTGGCGGCTCCGATTCTATCCGAGATTTTATTGCATTCCCAAAAAACAATGCTGCAAGAGACGTCATGATTGATGCCCCATCAGCCATTGATGAGGTTCAACTAAAAGAATTGGGCATCAAGCATATCTGACATATACATCCTTTTTCACACCATTTACCCGATAAATAGGGTCGTTAGACCTGTTTTTCGAATTTTTACACCTCTAAAATCCGAAAATTGGGCTCTACCGGAAAAAAGTAAGATTTCTGGTAAAATTTTTGCTATAATTTTTTTTAGAAAAAATACGAATTTGAAATCTATATTGTAAATTTGAAGGCTTCAATAAAATAATAAATAAATCTTAATGATTTTTATCTACAAAAACCAATTAACATGAAATGTATTCTACGCTCCTTTCTACTTGCATGTTGCCTCTGTATAACAAGTTTTGCCTTTTCGCAAGTCACCACTATGATTGGTGCTGCCAACGGTGGCAACTTTGATTTAGCTGGCGGTTGGGCCGGAAATAGCTGGGCAGCCACTAACAATATCAGCCCTACTGTAAATGATGATTGGGTTATCAGTACCGCTGCAGGTGCAACATCAGGTACGCAAGCTGCCTATGTATCATCAAATCCGGCTGCCGGAGTACCACCATATAACTACACATTAGCAAATGTTGATACTTTAATTTTGGCTCGTACTTTACCAGTTAATATACCGGTAGGCCAATCATGTATCACTTTGAGTTTTCAGTGGAAGTGTATGGGCGAAAATGATGTAAGCAACAGTGACTTAGATAACTTTAAAGTTTATTTTATTCCTAAAGCCGGACCCATCACCACCAACGATATACAGTCGCAATATCAGGTAGGTTCTATTTGGTATAATGGCTCTAACGTTTGGAATGCTGAAACAATCAACCTCGATCCGAAATTTGCCGGTAGTGGTGTAAATTATACTTTGGCTTTTGTATTTTCTTCAAATGGCTCGCTTGGAACACAACCTCCGGCAGCCATTGATGATGTATTACTTACTCGTCAGGCGCCAACAGCTTTGCCTTCTTGTGTAACTTATACAGCACCATCAAATGGAGCAACCGGACTTTCACCTTGTAATGTTGCATTAACATGGAATCATTCTCTTGGATGCAATGGTGCCACAAGCTATCAGGTATGGACAGCAACGGCTTTTGGCGGACCTTATACCATGCAGGGAACTACTTCTGCCGGCTCATACAATCTAACCGGATTATTAGCCAATACTACATATTACTGGTACATCATTCCGGTAAACTCTTTTGGTGCAAATACTGCAGGATGTAACTTATTTCGTTATTCATTTACCACAGGAACAAACCCTGTAGTCAGCGGTGTCCCACCTTACTTTGAAGATTTTGAAGGATGTGTAAACTGGACGATGTATAACGGAGGACTTACCAACCAATGGCATATAGGTAATGGAACCAGTGCCGGTGGCAACAGAGGTATGTATGTTTCGAATAATGGTGGAGCTACCAATACTTATACTGTAACTAATAGTTCTACTGTCCATGCCATGAGCAACACCATTATTGACCTCACTGGTGGTGGTGCTTGTATCAACTTGGCATTTTCTTACCGCTGTGCCGGAGAAAATGGTTATGATTGGTTAGATGTATTTGCAGTGCCTGTAGCTTATGTTCCTACTGCCGGTGTAGGAATCCCCGGTGGTGTAGTTGGTGGCGTATTACCAAACTTAGCTAACCCAGTTCGAATTGCAGGACCAATAAACGGACAATCAAGTTATACTACTTTTACAGCCTCACTCAATGCATTGACAGGAAGGCAATTCCGATTGGTGTTTAGCTGGAGAAATGATGGCTCTGTTGGAACACAACCTCCTGCAGCAGTGGATAATATCAGCATTACATCAACAAGCGGCCCTGTAAATGATGCACCTTGCACAGCAACATTTATTCCTCCATTATCTCCTGCAGGTTTATATCTTCCCGGAAGTAATATATGTGGAAGTAATACAGATGAGCCAAGTGCACCCGGATGTTGGACTAACACGGGCGGTGCCAGCCAAATCAACACTGTTTGGTATCGTTTTAGAGCACCAAGCAGTGGATGCGTAAAAATCCGTACTGAAAGAGGCTCATTATATGATACACAAATTGCACTATATACAAGACATCCTTTAACGGGGATTGTTCCTTGTGGATCAGGAAATACACTAACCTATGTAAATTGTAATGACAATCGTGCAGGTTGCGGTGTTTCTAATTATCTTAACTCAGAAATATCACAATCCGGATTAGTACCGGGATTTGATTATTACATAGCTGTTGACGGTAAAAATGGTGATGTTGGAACATTTACATTGTTTATTATGGATGGCGGTGCCGGTTGTGGTAATAATTATCCGCCAACGCCCGGTGCCGATTGCTCATCACCAAATATTGTTTGTGGATCAACTATTTCTGTTCCAAACCCGGGTTATCAGGGATATGGTTCTTTATGTGACTTTGTTGGCGGTAGCGGTAATTGCTTGCTTTCCGGTGATAGAGGTGGTGCCTGGTATCAGGTTAATATCATAGCCGCAGGTACACTAAATTTCGATATTGTACCAAATGATTTTAACGGCTCTACTGCAACTGACTATGATTTTGCTGTTTGGAAAACTGCAGGTAGTGGAACATTAGCGACTTGTGCATCTATTGCTAATTCAGGAACTCAAACACAAGGTTTAGTAAGATGTAATTATAGTGCATTAGGTGTCACCGGATGTTATAACGTTGGTAATTCACCAGCTATTTACCCTGGGTTTAATGGTGCTTATGAAACAGGCATTCCGGTTGCAGCAGGTGAAACCTATTACATTTTTGTAAGTAATTATAGTAACAGTACTGCTGGATTTTCATTAAACTTTACTTATACTTCACCAAGTCCGGGAACAGTAATATCCTCCAGTGTTTCTAATGGAGGAACAATAATTTGGTCAGGAACGGTAAGCACATCATGGACAGATCCAAACAACTGGGGCGGATGTGCCATACCAAGTTGTAGCGGTGCAACAGGTGAAACGGATGCATTAATTCCTGCATTATATGTCAACCCTCCTATAATTACAGGAACTGTTAATTGTCGTAATTTAACTATTAATCCGGGAGCTACTTTAACAATAGCCGGAACAGGGGTGCTAGAAATATGTAAAGACTATAAAAACAATGGAAATTTCGTTGCTCAGCCAGGCTCAAGAGTGATTTTTGATGGTCCGGCAACAGGCACTTATACAGGTAATCAGAATATTGATGGTAACCTGACCGGTACGAATGCTTTCTACCATCTGGATATTTTTAAAGCATCTATGGCTAATCAGGTTCTGGCAAATCAGGATTTTGATGTACTTGGTAATTTAAAAGTTGGATATAATTCCGGCACATCAGCTACTAACCGGTTGACAAATTTCTTAACACAACCTGGTGGCAATGGAAAATATGTAAAAGTTGGAGGCAATTTTCTTGTATATCAGGATGCCGGTGGTACAGCAGCATTTGTTACAGGAGGTGGTTCTGTATTAGAGTTTACAGGGGCAGCCAATCAAGATTATATGAACAGAAATAACCTCGGTAGTGTTTTTGTTAACCAATCTACTCCATCAACTATTACCGTTCAGCCCCATGGAGGAACAGCTTTTGGTCACATGACTTTAAACGCAACCGGAACATTAACTTTTGGTTCAGGTAAAATTGTAGTCAATGGTTCCATCAATAATGCCGGTGTCCCCACCAATAATAAAGGCTATGTGGAAATGCTAAATCCATTGCCAGGAACAATTACAGGTATGAATAATACCAGCTATATTTCAGGAACCGGAACTTCTCCAGTAATTTATACACTTAAAAAGGCAACAACAGGTGCTGTTGGTATCTATGATTTACCTGTGGGTACAATAGCTAAATATTCCAACATTAACCTTGATGTAAAAACAGCGTTAGCACCCAACCCTTTATATTTCCTTGTTGGTTTTGACAATACAGTGCCTGCCTCCAATACTGCTTTTACAGGCAGCGCTACAGATGAGTGCACTGTTAAATACCATTCTGCAGGAGCTACAGCCTTGAACAATGGTTTATGGAGAATTATCACAGGAACCGCTGCTGCAGGAACTGGAGGCATTTTAGATGTGTCACTAACAGAAAATGGGTATAGTAATAATGTAACCGGGCAAACTGTAATGTTTAACAAATTAGGCAATCCTGCAACTGCTGCAGATTGGTTATTAAATCCATTTCCGGCAAATGCTTGTATCAGCGGGACAGCACTTCCCGGTCCTGTTTCAAGAACAAACATGCAATGGAACGTAATAAAGCCGGCTTCCCTAACAACTCCCCTCATGTTTGGTACTGCACAGGCTCCTTCGCCTTTACCGGTAGAATATCTTGCGCTTACAGCTAAAGGTGTACAAAACACTATTAAAGTAGAGTGGTCAACTGCCAGCGAGAAGAATAACAAAGGTTATGAAGTGCAACGAAGTACTGATGGACAATTGTTTGAAGTAATCGGCTGGGTAAATGGTCATGGTACTACTAACTTGATGAATATGTATCAATATACTGATATTAATGTTTCAAAAGGAATCAACTATTTCTATCGTCTGAAACAAATTGATTTTGATGGCATGTTTGATATCAGTAAGAAAGTTGCTGCATCAATTAGCGATAACAATTTATCTTTTAATGTTAGTCCTAATCCTTATACAGAACAGACTAATGTAGTGTATCAATTAGATCAGACCTCTGAAGTAACTCTTGAAGTTTTTAATAAACTCGGACAGAAGGTAACCACACTACATAAAGGAGTTCAGGAACCCGGTACATACCAGTATCCTTTCAACGCTAAGCAATATGGTTTTTCTGCAGGTGTTTATACAGTAAAGATGACCATTAACAGTCAAATTTTCACAAGGTTGCTTTTTGAAAACAACTAGTTTTTAAGATTACACACAAATCAATAAGGAGGCCAAAAGCCTCCTTATTGATTTATACAGCATTACAAAACAAAACCTGTTGCTTTGCTATTGTGTCATATAAAGGTTAATTTTGCCAAAGAATAAATATTTTTATGGTACTTTTAAGCACACCCGTAGATTATCTGCCAATTGCCATCATGTTTATTGTAGCAATGGGATTTGTACTCACCACCATCTTTGTTACTCATTTGTTGGGTCCAAAAAGAAAATCAGAAATCAAACTCGACACATTTGAATGTGGTATTGAATCGAAAGACAATGCACGCTTGCCATTCTCCATCAAATATTTCTTAATAGCTATTTTATTTGTGTTGTTTGACATAGAGGTGATTTTTATGTACCCGTGGGCAGTAAGTTTTTTAAAATTAGGAATGGTAGGCTTTCTTGAAATGTTACTCTTTCTATCACTGTTGCTAGTTGGATTTATTTACATAATCCGCAAAGGCGCACTTAAATGGGAATAAAGAAATTGTTATGAGCGAAAAAAATTTAACCAATATAAACCAAAAGGTAGAACGTTTAGAAGGCTATGAAGGACCTGGATTTTTAGCTACCACATTAGATAAAGCCGTTGGTCTGGCACGCAAAAATTCGCTGTGGCCACTACCTTTTGCAACATCATGTTGTGGTATTGAGTTTATGGCTACCATGGCATCGCACTATGATCTGGCAAGATTTGGTTCAGAGCGTTTAAGTTTTTCTCCGCGCCAGGCAGATATGTTGATGGTAATGGGAACCATTGCAAAAAAAATGGGACCTGTATTACGACAGGTTTACGAACAAATGGCCGAACCCAAATGGGTGCTTTCTGTTGGCGCATGTGCAAGTTCCGGTGGAATATTTGACACCTACAGCGTTTTACAGGGTATTGACAGAATTATTCCTGTTGATGTTTATGTGCCGGGATGCCCACCACGCCCTGAACAAATTCTGGAAGGTGTAATGAAAATTCAGGAATTGGTGCACAACGAATCATTACGCAGAAGAAACTCTCCAGAATATGCAGAGCTTATGGCAAGTTACGGAATTAAATAGTGAATAATATTTGTACTGATGTTTAACACGATTGAACCAGAAGCATTACGCGAGCAACTTACAGCACAGTTTGCAGAAAAAATTTTATTAGTTGAAAAGCATTACGATGTTACAGTTGCCGAAGTATCACACGATGTGATAAAAAATGTAATTGTATTTTTTAAGGAGCAAGGTTTTCAGTTTTTGACTTCCTGCAATGGCCTACATCTTCCTGCTGCAGAAAAAAAATTCGGAATGATTTATCATCTGCACGATTTTAAACGCAACCTCCGTATCAGAATTAAAACATTTACCCATAACGATCCTCCACATTTTCCAACAATGACAGATATTTTTCCTGCCGCTAACTGGATGGAGCGTGAAGCTTATGATTTTTTTGGGTTTCGTTTTGATGGTCACCCAAACCTTCGCAGAATTTTAAACGAAGACAGTATGGAGGGATGGCCGTTACGTAAAGAATATCCGCTTGAAGACCAGGCACGATTTGATAAAGACGATAGGATGTTTGGAAGATAAACTAACAATTTAAAAATGAAAGAAGAAATCAAACAAGAGCTTATCGGCAGAGAATATACTACTCTAAATCTTGGTCCAACGCATCCTGCAACACATGGAATTTTTCAGAATGTGCTTAAAATGGATGGTGAAATAATTATTGAGTCAACACCAACTATCGGATATATTCATCGTGCATTTGAAAAACTCGCAGAGCGAAGACCTTATGGACAGGTTACAACCATTACCGATCGTTTGAACTATTGCTCCTCGCCTATCAACAATATGGGATGGCACATGACGGTAGAAAAACTGGCAGGGATAAAACTTCCAAAGCGTGTTGAATATTTACGTGTCATCATCATGGAGCTTGCACGTATTGCAGATCATATTATCTGCAACTCTGTTATTGGTGTTGACAGTGGCGCCATGACAGGTTTCTTATATGTCTTTCAGTTTCGTGAACATATATATGAAATTTACGAAGAAATTTGCGGAGCCAGAATAACAACAAACATTGGAAGAATTGGTGGATTAGAAAGAGATTTTTCACAGACTGCCTGGTTGAAAATTGAAAAGCTGTTGAAGGAGCTTCCAAGAGGATTAAAAGAGTTTGAAGACCTGTTGATACGTAACCGTATTTTTATGGATCGCACAATCAACTGCGGACCCATTTCGGCTGAAATGGCTTTAGCATACTCTTTCACCGGACCCAATCTTAGAGCTGCCGGAATAGATTATGATGTTCGTGTCATGAATCCATACTCATCATACGAAGAGTTTGATTTTATGATTCCCTTAGGAACTAATGGCGACACCTACGATCGTTTTATGGTTCGCGAGCAAGAGATGAAAGAAAGCATGAGCATTATAAAACAAGCCATGCAAAAATTAGATAAACTAGAAGATAAAACCTCCTTCAATGCCGAAGTGCCTGAATTTTATTTACCTCCTAAAAACGAAGTATATAATGAAATGGAAGCATTAATATGGCACTTTAAAATAATCATGGCAGAAACTGCTGTACCAAAAGGTGAAGTGTATCATTGTGTTGAAGGCGCAAACGGTGAATTAGGATATTATCTAATCAGTGATGGCGGTCGTACTCCATATCGTTTACATATCAGACGACCTTGTTTTATTTACTATCAGGCATATCCCGAAATGATAAAAGGAGCATATCTAAGTGATGCAATATTAACGATGAGTTCAATGAATGTAATTGCCGGAGAACTGGATGCTTAAATTTATGACGAACATGAGCACAAATAAAAACATACATTTTTCGGACGATGCAATGGCATTGGTTCAGAAAATAATTAACAGATATCCGGAAGGAAAACAAAAATCTGCATTACTGCCAATACTACACATTGCACAGGCAGAATTTGACGGATGGTTAAGTCCTGAAGTTATGGATTATGTAGCATCATTGTTGAAAATACAGCCTATAGAAGTCTATGAGGTGGCTACATTTTACTCTATGTTCAACATGAAGCCTGTAGGTAAGTGCCTGATTGAAGTTTGCAGAACAGGGCCATGCTGGCTGATGGGCGCAGAAGATGTTGTTCGTTACATTGAAAAAAAATTAGGTATCAAAGCAGGCGAAACAACTGCCGATGGTATGTTTACTTTAAAGACCGTTGAATGTTTGGCAAGTTGTGGTACAGCACCAATGATGCAAATCGGAGAAACCTATCACGAAAATCTGACTTTAGAAAAAGTGGATGATATTTTAAATGATCATAAGAACCGGGGCAACAGAAGAACGCACTGGGAAAAAGATAAAGTAAAACCCTGAAAGAAAAATTATGTCACGTAAATTACTTTTAGATAACTTAGACAAGCCGGGCATTCAGTCATTGGCCGGCTACAACAACAATGGCGGATATGAGGCTTTGCGCAAAGCATTACAAATGAAGCCTGAAGAAATAGTAAGTGAAGTACAAAAATCAGGATTGCGTGGACGAGGTGGTGCAGGTTTTCCTACAGGCATGAAGTGGAGTTTTATTGCCAAACCTGAAGGTGTGCCGCGTTATTTGGTTTGTAATGCCGATGAAAGTGAGCCCGGAACATTTAAAGACAGGTATTTGATGGAACACAAACCTCATATTTTAATTGAGGGGATGATTATTTCAAGCTTTGCCTTAGGCGCAAACACGTCTTACATCTATATCAGAGGTGAAATGATGTATGTCTTTCACATACTCCAAAAAGCTATTGACGAAGCTTATGAAGCAGGATTTCTTGGAAAAAATATTTTAGGAAGCGGTTTTAATCTTGACTTGCATGTACACTGTGGTGCAGGAGCCTATATCTGTGGTGAAGAAACAGCATTGATTGAATCACTAGAAGGAAAAAGAGGCAATCCAAGGATTAAACCACCATTTCCTGCAGTGAAAGGTTTGTGGGGATGTCCAACAGTTGTGAATAACGTAGAGACCATTGCCGCAGTAGTACCAATCATAAAAATAACCGGTGAAGAGTATGCAAAAATCGGTGTTGGAAAAAGCACTGGTACAAAATTAATATCAGCATCAGGGCACATTAATAAACCGGGTGTGTATGAAATTGAATTGGGTGTTTCTGTTGAAGAATTTATATACAGCGATACCTATTGTGGTGGAATAAAAAACGGAAAACAACTGAAAGCCGTAGTTGCAGGGGGCTCTTCTGTTCCGGTATTACCTGCACACCTGATATTAAAAACTGCTGCCGGTGAACCAAGGCTGATGACTTATGAAAGTCTTGCAGATGGAGGATTTGCAACAGGTACAATGCTTGGTTCAGGTGGATTTATTGTGATGGACGAAGATACAAGTGTTGTGAAAAACCTATGGACCTTTGCCCATTTCTATCATCACGAAAGTTGCGGACAATGTTCGCCATGCCGTGAAGGAACAGGATGGATGTATAGAATATTAAATAAAATTCTCAACGGCAAAGGTGAAATGAAAGACATTGATCTGTTGTGGAACATTCAAGGAAATATTGAAGGAAAAACAATTTGTCCATTAGGCGATGCAGCAGCATGGCCGGTTGCATCATCTATCAGACATTTCAGAAGTGAGTTTGAAGCATATATCAACAATCACGGAATGAAAGACGTGAAACATTATTACAGATTAAATAATTTACAAGAAGCATAATGCCAAAAGTTACCATAGATGGTCACACCATCGAAGTTCCTGAAGGAACAACCATACTGGAAGCAGCCCGAAAAATAGGTGGTGATATTGTGCCACCAACCATGTGCTATTATTCCAAATTGAAAACGTCAGGTGGCTATTGCCGCACCTGTTTGGTTAAAGTAAGTAAAGGCTCTGAAAAAGATCCTCGGCCAATGCCAAAACCTGTTGCTTCGTGCAGACAAACAGTGATGGACGGTATGGAAGTACAAAACATTACCTCACCTGAAATTTTAGATGCACGTGCCGGAGTAGTAGAATTTTTATTGATAAACCATCCGCTCGACTGCCCAGTTTGTGATCAGGCAGGCGAATGTAATCTTCAGGATTTGAGCTACGAGCATGGCAGTGAAGCTTCAAGACTTGATTACAGAAAAAGAACTTTCCCAATGATTGATATTGGCGATAAAATAAAACTGCACATGAACCGATGTATCATGTGCTATCGCTGTGTGAAAGTTGCCGAGCAACTTTGTCCGGAAAGAGTACACGGTGTCTTAAACAGAGGATGGGATTCTGAAATATCAACCTATATTGAACAAGCCGTTGACAATGAGTGGAGCGGAAATATGATTGATGTTTGTCCTGTTGGCGCATTGACGGATAAAACATTCCGATTTAAAAGTCGTGTTTGGTTTACCAAACCCGTAGATGCACACCGCAATTGTACAACCTGCAGTGGCAAAGTAGTTTTGTGGTATCAGGGAGAAGAAGTGCTTCGTGTTACAGGAAGAAAAGATCAATGGGGAGAAGTGGATGAATTTATTTGTAATGAATGCAGGTTCGATAAGAAAAAAACAAGTGACTGGGTTATTGAAGGGCCACGACACATTGACCGTCATTCGGTAATCTCACAAAATCATTACGAAGAATTAAAAAAACTCAAACAAGATTTGTCGCGTCAGAAAAAATTAGGAGAAAAAGCACATAATTAAATTTTAGAAATGGAAGTTTCGGTATTAATATTCAAAACAGTTTTTGTAATTGCTGTCTTTCTGGTTTCATTGCTGATAGCCATGTATTCGACCTATGCAGAAAGAAAGGTGGCAGCATTTTTACAAGACAGAGTCGGTCCTAACCGTGCAGGGCCATTCGGTATTCTTCAGCCATTAGCTGATGGTGTAAAAATGTTTATGAAAGAAGAAATTATTCCATCACATGCCGATAAAGCATTATTTGTTTTAGGCCCAAGCCTGATGATGTTAACAGCTTGTATGACAGGTGTTGTTATTCCATGGGGCGATACTTTAATCATTAATGGAAAAGAATACTTTATGCACATTACCGATGTAAACATTGGTGTGCTTTATATTTTCGGTGTGGTTTCAATTGGTGTTTACGGTATTATGATTGGCGGATGGGCATCAAATAATAAGTACTCTTTACTTGGGTCTGTTCGTGCCTCTTCACAAATGATCAGTTATGAACTTGCAATGGGAATGTCAATCATAGCATTGATAATGGTTACAGGCACACTAAGTGTTCGCGAAATTGTTGTACAGCAACAAGGCTTTCACTGGAATGTATTTTATCAGCCATTAGGGTTTCTGATTTTTCTTGTTTGCGCTTTTGCCGAATGTAACAGAACACCGTTTGATTTGCCCGAGTGCGAAACAGAGTTGGTTGGCGGCTATCACACAGAATATTCTTCGATGAAACTTGGTTTCTATTTGTTTGCCGAGTATATCAATATGTTTATTTCATCTGCTGTAATTTCTGCACTTTATTTTGGCGGATTCAACATGCCATTTATCAGTGAACTCGGTTTGTCACATAATGCTTTGACCTTGTTAGGTGTGTTATTCTATTTTATAAAAATCTTCTTCTTTATCTTTTTCTTTATGTGGGTTCGGTGGACAATACCCCGTTTCCGATACGATCAGTTGATGAACCTTGGTTGGAAAATGCTCATACCATTATCTATACTGAATGTTCTGCTGACCGGAGTGTTCTTGTTATGGAAAAACGGATTGTTTCATTTTTAAAAAAACAAAATGAAAGGTGACGAAAGAATTGTTAATAGTAGGTGGACCAAACGGAAGCGGAAAGACAACCTTTTCGAAATCGTTTTTAGATGAATATAATTATGAGTTTTTAAATGCAGATGAAATTGCTAGTGAATTATCAGAAGATGGTAACCAGGCAGGAAATATTTCTGCAGGAAAAGAATACTTTAAACGAATTGAAAAATTAAAAACAAAAAACAAAAACATAATTCTGGAATCAACTTTATCAGGAATGTTTCTAATTAAGCTGATTAAAGAATTTAAGAAGAAAGAGTATAATGTAAAAATTATTTTTGTCGTTTTAAATGCACCGGAACAATGTATAGAAAGAATAAAACACAGAGTAGTAACTGGAGGGCACTTTGTTCCTGATGATGATGTGAGACGAAGATTTATAAGGGGGAAAAATAATTTCTGGAACATTTATAAAAGTATGGTTGAAGATTGGAAGTTGTTTAATAATACGGAAACAGGGTTTGAGCTAATAGCAGCAGGAGAAAAGAATAAATTTGATATTGTAAATCAGTCATTGTTTGATTTTTTCATAAAAGATATAAAAAAATGAAAAGCATTAAGTTTAAAAAATACAAGAACACCAACCTATTTAAAGAAGCATTGGAGTTTGCCGCCATTGGTAATAGAGGGGTACAACTGGCAATGATTGATTCTCAAAAAAGAAACATTCCAACCGTGTTCGGAATTATGGATATGGTCTTTTACAAACTACCTGACGGTACAATAACTACCAAATCACCATTCAAAAAGAGAAAAAAAATATAAGTACATTTGTAATTATTCGGATTTTATCATGTTAACCAATAGAAGTAAAGTAGTAGTCAATAAAGAAATGACATTTGCAGAGAAGATATACATTCCTGCTATTGTAGCAGGTCTGATGATTACTATCAAACATTTTTTCAAGAAAAAAGCAACCATTAATTTTCCGGAGCAACAAAAACCAATCAGTGAGGTTTGGCGTGGTCTGCATGTTTTAAAACGCGATGAGCAGGGAAGAGAAAACTGTACTGCCTGCGGACTGTGTGCAGTTGCCTGTCCTGCAGAAGCAATTACCATGACAGCTGCTGAACGTAAAAAAGGAGAAGAGCATTTATACAGAGAAGAAAAGTATGCTGCGGTTTATGAAATTAATATGCTACGTTGTATTTTTTGTGGATTGTGCGAAGAAGCCTGTCCTAAAGAAGCAATCTTTTTAACCAATCGCATGACACCATCGGACACTTTGCGCGATAGTTTTATTTATGGTAAAGACAAATTGGTTGAAGGTATTGCACCTGAAGAACGTGTAGATATAAGTTATAGAGCAAGAGCACATAGAAAAGAAGTGGAATGATGGGTTCTTTGAAAAAGTTTTTTTCCGGAATTATTGTCGCTTTAACACTTGCATTAATGTCGTGTGACAAAGATGTATGTCGGGATTGTTATTTGGTTCGTTCTATGTTGTGCACCTATACAGACACTACACTGGCGGCCTACATTATTCCGGGTGATACCGTTAAAACTGAGCAGCAGTGCGATAAGGAAAAAGATTTTAAAGAAGATAAATTCCAAGAAGATAAATACGAGTACGATTCTCCCAGTATGTTTTACCCCAACTACAATGTACATGTAGTTGTAACTGACTTATATCATTGCCCGGAAAAAACAAATTAATCATTAGCAAATAATCAATTAAAACAATAATTTCGCACCAATTTTTCATTCTATATTACTAACGTGAGCCAATACGCATTTTACATACTTTCAGCACTTTCGGTAATGAGTGCCTTGTTTACCGTATTTTCCAAAAAACCGGTTTATAGTGTATTGTATCTGATTTTCTTCTTCTTTACATTATTCGGTCATTATATTTTGCTGAATGCGCAATTTTTGGCTGCAGTACATTTAATAGTATATGCCGGTGCCATTATGGTTTTGTTTCTGTTTGTGATTATGATGCTTAATCTCAATAAAGAAATTGAACCCAATAAAAATATTGTTTCAAAATTTGCAGCCGTCATTTCCAGTGGTCTGTTGTTGATTGTAATAGTTAGTGTGCTCAAACATGCAGATGTTCAAGCAAGCAAACTGAATCAGCATACTGATATTGGTTTGGTAGAATCCATTGGACATGTACTTTACAACGAATATATGCTGCCATTTGAAATGGTTTCAATATTACTGCTCACTGCATTAATTGGTGCTGTGATGCTTGGAAAAAAAGAAGTTAAATAAAATGGAACCGGTTAATATAAATCACTACCTGCTGTTCTCTGCCATACTTTTTTGTATTGGTGTAGCAGGAGTATTGTTCAGACGCAATGCCATAATTATTTTTATGTGTATAGAACTTATGCTTAACTCTGTGAATCTGCTATTGGCAGCTTTCAGCAATCAGCATAACGATGCATCGGGTCAGGTGTTTGTGATTTTTATTATGGCCGTAGCCGCAGCTGAAGTTGCAATAGGGTTAGCTATTCTGGTTATGATTTATCGGAATGTTAAATCAACAGATATAGATGTTTTAAATAAACTTAAATGGTAGATGATGGACTTATTAATAGCTGCTATACCACTTGTTCCGCTTATAGGTTTTTTACTTAACGGCATAATCAATAAGAAAATGCCACAACCTCTTGTGGGCATTATTGCAAGTGGCTCTGTTCTTCTTTCTTTTTTAATTTCCTGCTATCTCTTTTTACAAATCAGCAATGGCACTTTTAAGGAAGTTTACAGTACCATGTTTTCCTGGATAAATGCTGGAAGTTTGAATTTAGGTATTTCATTTTTAGTTGACCGTCTTTCAGTAATCATGCTTTTGGTTGTTACCGGTGTAGGATTTCTGATTCACGTTTATTCTATTGGATATATGAAACATGATGAGGATTACTCCAGATTCATGTCATATCTGAATTTATTTATCTTTTTCATGCTGCTGCTTATTATGGGCAGCAACTATGTGGTAATGTTTGCAGGTTGGGAAGGTGTTGGACTTTGCTCTTATTTGTTGATAGGTTTCTGGTTTAAAAACAACGATTACAATAAAGCTGCAAACAAAGCATTCATCATGAACCGAATTGGTGATTTAGGATTTTTAATCGGTCTGTTCCTGATGTATCAAACTTTTTCATCATTAGAATTTAAAGATGTTTTTGCTGCTGCCGGCAACTATCCTTCCGGTGATGTTACCCTTACTGCAATTGCATTATTCCTGTTTATTGGTGCAGTAGGAAAAAGCGCACAAATACCACTCTATACCTGGCTGCCCGATGCTATGGCAGGACCTACACCTGTATCAGCATTGATACACGCTGCTACCATGGTGACTGCCGGTATTTATATGATTATACGAAGCAATGTAATTTATACGCTTGCACCATTTGCCGGTGAAATTGTGGCTGTAATCGGATTGGTAACAGCATTGATGGCCGCATCAATTGGTCTTAAACAAAATGATATTAAAAAGGTTCTTGCCTACTCTACCGTAAGTCAGTTAGGCTATATGTTTGTTGCCTTAGGTGTGGGTGCTTACACAACAGCTCTGTTTCATGTTGTAACACATGCATTTTTTAAAGCATTACTTTTCTTATGTGCAGGTAGTGTTATTCATGCAATGAGTGGCGAACAGGACATCAGACGCATGGGAAGTTTGAAAAAATATTTACCGATTACACATTTTACTTTCCTGATGGGCGTTTTAGCAATCAGTGGTGTTCCACTGTTCAGCGGATTTTTCTCTAAAGACGAGATACTTGCTGTAACCTGGACCTATTCGCCAGTGATGTTTACAGTATTAGCCATCACATCAGTACTAACTGCAACTTATATGTTTCGCTTATACTGGTTAACTTTTTACGGTGATTTTCGTGGCACACATCATCAGAAAGAACATTTACATGAGTCGCCTTCGAGCATGACTATTCCATTAATTATCCTTGCTGTATTCTCTGTTATTGGAGGTTATATTGGCATGCCTGAATACATCAATGAAAAATTAGGAACGCATCACGTATTTTCGCAGTTCCTTAATCCAATTATTTATTCCCCAAAGGAATTTATTTTATCGCATACATTTGAGTTTACTTTACTTATTGGCACCATCATCGGCTTGGCTGTAATTTATGTTATGACTAATAATATGTATGTCAGAGATAAAATGGTTCCTGAAGAAGATAGTCAAACCAAATCATTCCAAAAAGTGCTGGCTAATAAATATTATGTTGATGAATTGTACGACATGGTAATCAGAAGACCCTTGGAAGCGATTGGCGAATTGTTCTATAAAATATTTGACATTAGTATTATTGATGGAATCGTAAATTTTATTCCACGAGCCACAAACCTGACTTCTTCCGGGTTGAGATTATTACAAAACGGAAGTGTTGGATTTTATTTGGTGAGTATGGTCATAGGAATCATTCTGATTTTTGTATTTAAAATGCTGCTGTAGATGAATAATTTATTACTGATAATTTTATTTTTACCACTTGCCGGCATGGCATTGTCGCTGCTGCCTTCGCGTGAAGCAACAGGAAAAGCGGCATTTGTATTTTCGCTCATCAGTCTATTACTTTCAGTGTGCTTGTTTATTCAATTTGACCCAAATGGTGGAATGCAACAAGTAATGAATTATGCTTGGGTGCCGGACTTAGGAATAAATTTCAAAATAGGAGTTGATGGCATTTCGTTAATGATGATATTGCTGACTAACGTGCTTACATCATTGATTATTCTATCATCTTTTGGTCGAAGAATAGACAATCCTAAAGGTCTATATGCGCTCATTCAGTTGATGCAATTTGCATTGATTGGTGTATTTATTTCGCTCGATGCATTTTTATTTTACATTTTCTGGGAACTTGCACTATTACCGATTTATTTCATCTGCCTGCTGTGGGGTGGCAAAGACAGAATACGAATCACATTAAAATTTTTCATCTATACCATTAGCGGAAGTTTATTAATGCTGTTGGGGTTAATTTATCTTTATCTGCAAACTCCGGGAAGCCACACTTTCGACATACAGGCATTTTATGATTTAACACTTTCATCACAACAACAGTCATTAGTTTTCTGGTTGATTTTTGTAGCTTTTGCAATAAAGATTCCGGTATTTCCACTACACAGCTGGCAACCGGACACCTATACAGATGCACCAACGCAAGGCACCATGTTGCTTTCCGGTATTATGTTAAAAATGGGTCTATATGGTGTGCTTAGATGGTTACTACCTATTGTTCCGGGAGCATCTGCAGATAATGCTTTTATTGTAATGTTGCTTGGCATCATAGGTGTTGTTTATGCATCGTGTATTGCCATAGTTCAAAAGGATTTTAAACGGATGATTGCCTATGCATCCATTGCACACGTAGGCTTAATTACTGCCGGATTATTCACCTTAAAAGTTGAAGCTCTTGAAGGGGCCGTATTTCAAATGCTCAGTCACGGTATTAATGCTGTTGGTTTATTCTTTATTGCCGACATGCTGATGAGCAGGTTAAAAACTCATAACATGAATGAAATGGGTGGTATTGCCAATAATAATTCTCTGTTTGCAGTGCTGTTTATGATAGTATTATTGGGTACGGTAGCACTTCCGCTAACGAATGGTTTTGTTGGAGAGTTTCTGTTGCTTACAGGCATTTATCAGTTTAAATCGTGGATGGCAATATTTGGTGGATTGACCATCATACTCGGTGCTGTTTATATGTTCAGAAGCTATCAGGCTATCATGCTGGGAAGCCGTCATCTGAATGAAGGAGAGTTTCATCCAATGACATTAAGCGAAAAAACAGTTTTAGGAACAATAGCATTCTTGGTTATTTTATTAGGTGTGTATCCATCGTTTTTGATGAATGCGGCAGCGCCAAGTATAAAATCGCTTTTAATGATTATTAATGCAGGATAATGTTTAAAAATAAATTAATCGAATTGTGAATACCATCGTTACACTTTCAATAGTTGGCATTGCAGCCATGCTTTCAGAAGTTTTTAAACTGAAGCGCATTATGTACACGCTGGTAATTGCCGGTTTAGTTGTTGCATTGGGTTTTTCAATAAACGATTGGAATAATTATGGTTCGTATTTCAATCAGATGGTAATGGTTGACAGTTTTTCTGTAGTTTTTTCATCACTCATGATTGTTACCACATTGCTATGGATGCTCATGTCGCGCAATTACTTCAGCAGTGAGAGTAGCATGAGCGAACATTTTGCACTCATCGTTTTTGCACTGACCGGTGGCGTAATGATGACTTCTTTTTCCAATATGTCAATATTGTTTATTGGGTTGGAAATACTTTCGTTTGCACTTTATATAATGGCCGGCAGTGACAAAACCAATATTAAGAGTAACGAAGCTGCGATGAAATATTTTATCATGGGTTCGTTTGCAACAGGCTTCTTACTTTTTGGTATTACATTGGTTTATGGTGCAACATCTTCGTTCAACATTCAGGAAATTGCAAACTATACACAACAAAACAAAGATGCACTGCCTGCATTTTTTAAAGTTGGTGTGCTTATGATGTTGATTGGGTTATCCTTTAAAATTGCTGCAGCCCCTTTTCATTTCTGGACTCCAGATGTGTATGATGGTGCACCAACATTAGTGACAGCTTTTATGGCATCTGTTGTAAAGACTGCAGCCTTTGCTGTAATCTACAGATTGTTTGTTTCGTGCTTCATCTCTATTTATGATTTTTGGACTCCTGTATTTGCTGTTTTATCAGCCATCACAATGCTGGCAGGAAACATTACAGCGGTTTACCAAACAAGTCTGAAACGTATGCTTGCTTATTCGAGTGTTGCACATGCGGGCTATATGCTGATGGCATTGGCAGCACCCGGCATTGCTTCAAAAAATGCACTGTTGTTTTATCTGGCTGCCTATTCGCTTTCTGCATTAGGTGCTTTTAATCTTCTTTACTCTGTGCATAAAGTTACCGGAAACGAAGGTATTAAAGCCGTGAAAGGTTTGTTTTATAAACACCCCGTATCAGCAATCATGCTGACTATTTGTATGCTCAGTATGGCAGGTATTCCACCGGTGGCAGGATTTTTCGGAAAATATTACTTGTTTACAGCTGCACTAAAAGAAAACCTCTTGTGGCTGGTGCTCATTGCAGTGTTAAGCTCGCTTATTGGAATTTATTATTACTTTAAAGTTATCATTGCAGCCTTTCAACATCCCGAAACAGAAAATACAGGCTACTGCGAAAAACCATCTGACCTTGCCGTGTTGGGCATTTGCGCAGTGTTATCATTGTTGCTTGGTATTGCCCCACAATTAATTTCCGGATTGCTCTGATAATTTATTTTGCTTACAGAGCAACAGCTACCAAATAGTATTTATTTTTTCTTCCAATTATACTTGATACCATTAAGTAGAACTAAAGTTTGCTTTAATGTGTTGCCATCAATGCTAAAGAGTTTGACCTGTCAGAAGCGCAAAGGGGCGCGACATGATAGGTGAGGTAAGAATTATGATGATAGCTGCAAGCTATAAAAATAAAATGGCAACGAGCGGAAAAAACACTCGTGCCTACGAGAGTGGATATTACGCAGTGTAGTGTTTGTAAAACTGGAACCTTAGAATTACAGGCAACCTATATCAACATAGCACGGCAGGGTGTACAGTTAGTAAATGTAGCGCTGTTGCACAACAAAGGCTCTCCACAAAAGATACAAAAACCTGTTAAACAAATGCGATGACAACAACAAACATAATGACAGCATCTAAAATCCTAAGTATCTTGGGTAGGGGAAGTTGTGTGTTTAAGCAAACCCAATCATCCGCAAACATGCGAAATACTACAACCGGTAACTATAAAAAGCACTAAATCACAAAGAACCAAAGCTACAAAACCTCCTACACAAAAAATACCGGTGTCGCTGAACACCGAATAGCAAAAAGCCCTGAAGTGTTTTCTACTCTCAGGGCTTTTTTGCATTAGGGCTTTTTTCTATTCGGCATAAT
>JBAOIA010000009.1 GCA_037045145.1 Bacteroidia bacterium | reverse complement strand
AAAAAGCCCTGAGAGTAGAAAACACTTCAGGGCTTTTTGCTATTCGGTGTTCAGCGACACCGGTATTTTTTGTGTAGGAGGTTTTGTAGCTTTGGTTCTTTGTGATTTAGTGCTTTTTATAGTTACCGGTTGTAGTATTTCGCATGTTTGCGGATGATTGGGTTTGCTTAAACACACAACTTCCCCTACCCAAGATACTTAGGATTTTAGATGCTGTCATTATGTTTGTTGTTGTCATCGCATTTGTTTAACAGGTTTTTGTATCTTTTGTGGAGAGCCTTTGTTGTGCAACAGCGCTACATTTACTAACTGTACACCCTGCCGTGCTATGTTGATATAGATTGCCTGTAATTCTAAGGTTCCAGTTTTACAAACACTACACTGCGTAATATCCACACCGTACTTCATCGCTGCTAAAGTGGTTACGGGTAGTTTTACTTTTAGTGGTGGCTCTGCTATTTTTAATTGCCTGCAAATAGATTTTAAACGCTCTGTTTTGTTCTGATGGGATAAAAACCCACTGTGCCGTATCTTCACAAAACCTTTGGGCAGTATGTGTTGCTCAAACCTGCGCAAAAATTCTTCATGGCTCAAGGTCATCAACTTTTGTTTGTTGTCATCTTGGTAGTCTTTGTATTTGAATGTGATGGTTGTGTCGGTTATTGCCATTATCCGATGCGTAGTAATAGCAACCTTATGCGTATATCTGCCTAAGTATTCCAACACCTGTTGTGTCCCGCCAAAAGGACGTTTGGCATATACATTCCACTTGATGAACTGCAATTCTCCCATTGTTTTCTCAAACATTTTTTCATCTTCAATATTCAGTTGATGATTGAATTTTAATGCTAACAGTTTTTCTAAGAAATAGCCCTTGAAAATCTTTTCCATCGCTCTTCTGGGAAAAAGAAAGTTACCGGTCCTGCGTTTCTCTTTTTGCCATCGGCCCTCTTTATCTATGCCACCACCACTCACGATGCAATGTATGTGCGGATGAAAAGTTAAGTCTTGTCCGTTGGTGTGCAAAATGCTGATGATGCCCGGTGTTCCTCCAAGATATTTTTCATCACTACCCAATTTTCTAAGCGTATAATTGCTTGCTTCAAACAACAAATTAAGAACTGCTTTGCGGTTGCCCATGGCCAGACTTCTTAATTGCTGCGGCAGGGTAAACACGATATGGAAATAGGTGGTGGGCAACAACTCACTCATTCTGTCGTGCAGCCACTGTTCGCGCTTTAAGCCACCACAATTGGGGCAATGCCGGTTGCCGCAACTATGATATTGGTGATGTTGGTGAGAACAAGTATTGCAGCGATAAACATGCATGCCTAACCTTAACGTATGGCAATCGGACAACTTTTTCAACACACTTTGACTGTACGGATTAAACTGCTGTCCACTGTGGTGGGCAAAGATTCTGGTTTGAAGCCTTTGCTTAATTTCCGCTTGTTCCACTGCCCAATCTTTCTAAGGGAGATACAATGCCAAGCTGGGTGTGGTGTTGCAGGTGCAGATAAATCATGGTGGTTTCTAACTTGCTATGGCCAAGCAGTGTTTTTATCACATGAATATTATTGCCCTGATTGAGCAGGTGCGTAGCAAAGGAGTGTCGCAGGGTATGTGCCGTAAACCGTCCGCATTCGAATCCTGCTTTTTGCATGGCACTATTTACCACCAACTGCATGCTGCGTACATGAACAGCACACTTGGTCTGTTGGCTGGTAAACAGGTATTCTTTGGGGCGTCCGGCCTGTAAATAGTACTGCCTAAGCTGAATCAATAAACTTTGTGGCAGTAAGGTGAAACGATCTTTTCCGCCTTTACCCTGTACTACTTTAATACGCTGGTTGGTGCTGTCTATATGGCTAATCTTTAAATCACACACTTCGCTAATGCGCATACCGCAGCCATAAAGCAACCCCACAACACAGTATTCTTTTAAAGAAAGCGATGCATTAAACAGTTGGGCTACTTGCTGCTCTGTCATAATATCAGGAAGCACAAATTGTTTTTTAGGGTAAAGCTTGCTGGGAACGATATAATCCGATGGCATAACTTTCTTAAAAAAGTAACTACAGGCTTGTGCCACACTCCTGCATTTGGCTCGGCCTACCCTATGGTTCTCTTTAATAAATAGCACATAACGCTCAATGTGTTCTTGCCGTAATTCTTCCACTTGCAAATTGTTGTAATGCTTAAAGAGCAAGGTGAGCTCTTGCAGGTAGTTGCGCACAGAGCCCTTGCCGTACTCTTGTATTTGTAAAAGTTGCAGAGTCTTTTGCAACCATCTTTTGCCACTTTCATTGAGTGGTTTTAAAGAAATGGTGTTTCCTTTCATAATATATTTTTTGATGAAAGGTAATGTCCGTATCTTTGCTTATGATGTCAATAGCAAAATACAAAACTCACCGAAGGTGTCGCTTGAACAAGGTATTGGCAAAAGCAGGGCTGACGGAAGTATATCAACATTTGTACTTCTATCAGCTTTTGTGCAATATTTGAGCTGACGTTTTTCAAAGCCCTGCCTTCGCCAATACCCAAACCGTCAGGCTGTGAAAAAAGTCATTTTCTTTTAAAATACTGCTTTTAAAATTAATGTAGAAGTGCTCTTCTCTGTTTTAAGATGGCTTGATTTTATGCAGCGATATTTTCTTGGAAAAAATTAATGGGCGTATATTGGCTTATCAGCCGCGGCTGATGAAGTCTACTTTTAATTGAAAAATATCCTCCTGGATACTTTGGTGTCCAATTTTTCAGCACTTCCATCAGTCTATCAAAGCCTAAGATGTTCTTGGCGCGTTTTATATTGTAAACAGTCATGATGAGTGCCAGCTCTCCATTCACTTTTTTTAATCCTCTCAAATTGGTGTAATACAAATTCCACTGCCGTTTGATTGTGCCAAAGATATGTTCGTTTAGCTCCTGCCGTTTGCGGTATAACTCTGCGTTGGATTCATAGTTCGTTTTGTTTCTCTCTACCGCTTCGGCATATTCACTGCGTTCTATTTCCCTTCGACCATCCTGTCTGCCGGTGCAGAGGTGTTTTACAGGGCATGTATTGCAAGCTGTACTTCGGTACTTTTTAAATTGATAGGAGATGTCTTCACTGCGCTTTTTTGTATGCAATTTGCCTGTGGTATGCAGTGTTTCGCCTTGCGGACAGGTGTACGTATCGGTTTCCTGGTTGTACTTAAAGTGTTGAATGAGGTACTCAGGTTGTGTGCCACCTTCGTTGCTGTTCACTATCTCTTGCCTTGCTACTATTGTTTCTATTGCTGCTGCCTGACATGATTGCAATTCTTTTCCGGTGTGATATCCTTTGTCGGCTATAACCGTGAGGGCTTCTGCTTTTATATTCTCTTTGGCTTCGCTGCTTATATCGTACAAGGCATTTTTATCGTTGCGATTGATGGTGTGTGTGGCTACTACCAAGCTGTGCTGTGCATCTACGGCTGCTTGTACATTGTAGCCTACTTCTACCACTACACCTCGAACCAATAGGGCTCTTGCATCAGGGTCAGTAGTGCTTACCTGTGGCTCTTTATTCTCTTCTAGTTGCTTGGCTAATTGTTCGTACTTGATCTTATGTGTTTTCAGCTTGGCTAATTTATCTTCTACATCACTAATGGATAGACTCTGGACTTGGTTTTCTTCCCTATCGGCTTTATCTAACTGCTCTAAATATTGTTCTGTTTTTTCTTCGATATATGCCAGATGCCTTTCAATCTTTTTGGGGTTATAGTTATTCTTTTTACTGTTGCTCCCTCTTATTTTGGTGCCATCTACGGCAATCACATTACCACCAATCAAGCCCGCTTCTTTCAAAAACAACACAAACAACTTAAATAAGCTTTTTAGTGCCACAGCATTAATCTTTCGGAAGTCGGCAATAGAATGATAGTTCGGACAAAGTCCTTTGAGCAACCACTGCAACTCAATATTACGAACAGCTTCTTTCTCTAATTTACGACTGCTTCTTAATCCGTTTAAATAGGCATATAGATACAGTTTTAAAAAAAGTGCATCTTCAAAAGATGCTCTCCCGGCTTTTTTCTTTTCCCTCTGAATGAGCGATTGAATACCGAGTTGTTTTAAATCCAGCTTATCTACAAATGCATCTATAAATCGAATCTCATTGTCTTTTGCTATCTGACTTTCAAGGTTTGAAAAAGTGATTTGTTCTCGGTTGATACCTTGTATTTGAGGCATTTTTTTTATTTATTTCCCCTTAAAATTATTGAAATTATTTTACATTTGTAAATACTGAAAAAATATTTTTTTCACAGACTGACGTTGGTGGCAATTGTAAAAGACAGACGTAACATAAAGAAATATGGCGACAACATTAAACATTAAAACTATTTCGACATTAAAACAGTATTCTAGTTTTATTGAAGAGAAATTACAAAGTTCGACAGACTATATTTTATGGTTTCGTGGGACAGGAAAAAGTAGCTATACACTTTCGCCATCAATTCACAGACATTCTGAAATTACGCAAGACGAAAAAATTATTGAAATGGAAACACGAATCATTGACAGATTTAATCAAAGGTCTGTTCCATTTCTTTCACGACCTCTAGACAAAACAAATGATTGGGAAACCTTGTTTTTTATGCAACATTATAGAATTCCTACAAGACTTCTTGATTGGACGGAAAATCCATTTATTGCACTATATTTTGCATTAACAAGTGCCAAGTATGAAATTGAAGCAAAGAAAAAAGTTTATAAAGATGATGTAGCTGTTTGGGTTCTTGACCCTGTTGCTTGGAATAGAGAGTCACTAAAAGACTATACATACAATCAAGGTATTTTATCTGTCCAAGAGCACTTTTTAGAAAGTTATAAACCAAGGATTAAATTTGACGGAATGAGAGAAAAACCTGTTGCAATTTTTGGCACACATAATAGTCCGAGAATTGTCGCTCAACGTGGAGTTTTCACAGTGTTTGGAAAGAAAGTACAGCCAATGGAAAAAACCTATGTAGATGAAAAATACAAACAAGATTGTTTAATGAAAATTGTTTTCCCAAGTAACAAGATTAGTAACCTACTTCAATCATTAACTTCTCTTGGTATAACAGATTCGGTTGTGTATCCTGACCTAGAAGGTTTAGGAAAAGAAGTAATGAGATTTTTCAAATTCGATATATAATATGTTTACACTTAGAGATTTTGACCCAAAAACATTAAGTTGGTGGTATGACCAACGGGATAATATTGACTTTAAACCATCCTATCAAAGAAAAGGTAGGATTTGGACAGACAAAGACAAATCATACCTTATTGATTCAATATTGAATGGTTTTGATATTCCTAAAATTTACATTGCTGATTTTACTTTTTTCAATTCAGCACTGAATGAGAAGAGAAAACCTTATGCGGTTGTCGATGGAAAACAAAGGTTTGAAGCAATGTTTGATTTTTATGAAAACAAATTAACACTTGACAAAGAATTCGTTTTACTTGAAGACCCCAACATTTATTTAGGCGGTTTGAGTTTTAAGGACCTAAAATCAAAATATCCAAAACTTGCAAGTCGGTTTGAAAATTTTAATCTTTCTGTAAGAAGTATAATAACTGACAGTGAAGGAATGATTAATGAACTCTTTATAAGGCTTAATAAGAGTAAGCCTCTTACAGGTGCAGAATTGAGAACTGCAATGAAAGGTGTAGTTCCTAAATTGTTAAATGAAATTGTAAAACTTGATTTGTTTACAGACAGAGTTAAGTTTAACACTAAGAGAGGGCAAGATTCAAATGTTGCTGCAAAAATTCTACTATTAGAGTTCAGAGGCAAATTTGTAGACACTAAAAAAATACATATCGATAAATTAGTTGAAGACGCTTTAAAGGCAGAATTAGACTTTACTAGTGCTATGAAAACTATAAAATTGGTTGTGGGACAAATGAGTGATGCATTTATAACAAAAGACCCATTGCTTGCCTCATCAGGTTTACTTCCGGTATACTATTGGTTATTTAAGACCTATGGCAATTCAAAGAAAGGAGTATTAAGAAATTTCCTCGTCCAATTTGAAGAGAAGAGAAAGGAAAGTAGAAAGATTGCTATGAAAGACTTGGACTATGTAAATTTTGACAGACTTTCAAAAAGCTTAAATGACCAAGCTAGTTTACAAGGTTGTTTTAACATACTTGACAGAAAATTTAGTTATTGGATAACTAATGGACAACTACCAGAATAAAGAAAGAACAACAGCCACCAACACACGTTTGGCGTCATGCGGGGTGACGTTGGTTAATTCAAGTTCAGTTTTCCAATTGGGCTTTTGTGCTGGGCTGACAGTTTTGTGCTCCGAAATCCCGCACGAACGCCAAGCGTGGGAACGTTAGCACCAATTGTAAGACAACACCTAACAGACGAACAAAGACGATAAATGAAGTATAAAAACATAAGAGAAGAAGAACTGAAAAACAAAGTAGCACAAGACTACTTTTGGATATACGACTGCACAAAAATAATTGGCAACGTGGACTTTAGTGTTTGTATGCACCAAAGCCAAAAAGAACTTTTTGAACAAGAATCATTACTATGGGCAGAAGCAAAAAAAGGTTCTTCCGACATTTACAATTCTATCGTTCAGCTAATATTGACAATTGGTAAAGCAAGGACATTTGACAAGTTTTTGCCACCTGCAATGTTAGGAGCATTTGACGGTGAAAAAATCGCTTTTATTCCTTACAACGACATTCACGAAGTTTTTTACATAAATGACTTTAACTGGAATGTAACTCCTTCAAATCATACAACAAAAGAATTCAAACTCATTCACGAAAAAGTAAAAACAGTAATTGACAGCAAAGCACTACTCTTTAACTTTATAACAGATGACAGAGAACTAAAGAAATTCATTAAGAAGAATTTCATTGTCGGCAAATTCGGATTGACCAAAACGAAAATTGACAAGAACAATTTTATGGTCATTTACAACAAATGGCTACAAGCTGTAAAACCGACAATTGCAGTAAACTGGGACGTTGCAAAGAAAACGGGAATTATTGACGGTGACTTTTATCTTGCCGACCTTCTTTCACAAGAAAACAATACTTTAAAAGAAAAACTTTTTGTTTTATTAAGACACGACCATTACGAACTTGACAGAAAATTAGATGAAGCAGGAATGTTTAGCAGTAAACGAACTGACTTCACAGACAAGCAAGTTGCCCACACTCAATTTTGGAACAAATACGACCGACCACCAAAAGAAGAATATTGGGATTACATTGTAGAACGTAGAGATTTACTTGTTCCGCAAGACGTAAGAGAGCGAAAAGGAAGTTTTTTCACTCCTCAAATTTGGGTAGAGCTTTCTCAAAAGTATTTAACTGATGTATTAGGCGAAGATTGGCAAGACGAATATTACGTGTGGGACTGTGCCGCAGGCACAGGCAATTTGCTTGCAGGGCTTACCAACAAGTATAACGTTTGGGCTTCGACTTTAGACAGCCAAGACGTTGAAGTAATGCACGACCGTATAAAAAACGGTGCTAACTTATTAGACGACCACGTATTTCAATTTGACTTCCTTAATGATGATTTTAGCAGACTGCCTAAACCACTTCAAGACATAATCAATAATCCTGAAAAAAGGAAAAAATTAGTTGTTTATATCAACCCGCCATACGCTGAAGTTTCAAGTGTCGGTGATAAAGGCAAGGCAGGAGTAAATCAATCAAAAGCACATACAAAGTATGCTGATTCAATAGGTGCAGCAAGTAGAGAAATATATGCGTTTTTCTTTACAAGAATTTTTAAAGAAATAGACGGTTGCATTCTTGGTGAGTTTTCGACAATTAAGGTTTTACAAGGTGCTGCCTTTGCAAAATTTCGAGAGTTATTCAAGGCTAAGCTTGAAAGGATGTTTGTCGTTCCTGCATACTCATTTGACAATGTAAAAGGTAGTTTCCCAATTGGTTTCAAAATTTGGAACTTGTCAAAGCTGGAATCATTTATTCACGCTACAAGCGAAGTTTTTGATGAATCAGGAGAATTAATAGGACAACGACAGTTTTGGGCAAATCCAAAACTTGAATTCATAAATAAATGGATTACACGTTACAATGACAAATCTACCGAGCTAAAAATTGGATTTTTAGCTGGCACAAATGGTAATGATATTCAACAGAATAAAATCGTTTACTTATTAAATAGCAAAGAACAGATGGCTAATCCAAGAGGTATGTGGGTTACTCAAAATAACCTTATTCCTATTTCAGTTTATATGGCTGTCCGTAAAAGTATTGATATAAATTGGCTGAATTATTACGACCAATATTTTTTCCCTAATAACTTATGGGAATCTGATATTGAATTTCAAAATGACTGTTTAGCTTTTATTTTATTCCACGAAAAAAATAATATTGAATCGGATAAAGGAACAAATCATTGGATTCCATTCACCGAACAAGAAGTAAATTCCAGAGAAAAGTTTGAAAGCAATTTTATGAGTAAGTTCATAAATGGCAAGCTGAAAATTGACAACAACGGAAATTTATTTGGCAACCAAACTTTAAGGACAACTCCGCTTGTATTTTCAACTGAAGCGACAGCAGTTTTTGACTCTGCCAAAGAACTTTGGAAATATTACCATAGACAACCAAACTGTAATGTTAACGCTTCACTTTACGACATAAGAGAACATTTTCAAGGCAGAAACGAAGCAGGGAAAATGAACAATAAAAGTTCAGACGAAACATATATGAACTTAATAGGCGACTTGAGAGAAAAGCTTAGACAACTTGCCGACAAAATAGAACCGAAAGTTTACGAATACGAATTTTTAAAACAATGACAAGAGAAGAACAACTGGTGCTAACATTATGCCGAATAGAAAAAAGCCTTAATGCAAAAAAGCCCTGAGAGTAGAAAACACTTCAGGGCTTTTTGCTATTCGGTGTTCAGCGACACCGGTATTTTTTGTGTAGGAGGTTTTGTAGCTTTGGTTCTTTGTGATTTAGTGCTTTTTATAGTTACCGGTTGTAGTATTTCGCATGTTTGCGGATGATTGGGTTTGCTTAAACACACAACTTCCCCTACCCAAGATACTTAGGATTTTAGATGCTGTCATTATGTTTGTTGTTGTCA
>JBAOIA010000008.1 GCA_037045145.1 Bacteroidia bacterium | reverse complement strand
TGTGAAAAAAATATTTTTTCAGTATTTACAAATGTAAAATAATTTCAATAATTTTAAGGGGAAATAAATAAAAAAAATGCCTCAAATACAAGGTATCAACCGAGAACAAATCACTTTTTCAAACCTTGAAAGTCAGATAGCAAAAGACAATGAGATTCGATTTATAGATGCATTTGTAGATAAGCTGGATTTAAAACAACTCGGTATTCAATCGCTCATTCAGAGGGAAAAGAAAAAAGCCGGGAGAGCATCTTTTGAAGATGCACTTTTTTTAAAACTGTATCTATATGCCTATTTAAACGGATTAAGAAGCAGTCGTAAATTAGAGAAAGAAGCTGTTCGTAATATTGAGTTGCAGTGGTTGCTCAAAGGACTTTGTCCGAACTATCATTCTATTGCCGACTTCCGAAAGATTAATGCTGTGGCACTAAAAAGCTTATTTAAGTTGTTTGTGTTGTTTTTGAAAGAAGCGGGCTTGATTGGTGGTAATGTGATTGCCGTAGATGGCACCAAAATAAGAGGGAGCAACAGTAAAAAGAATAACTATAACCCCAAAAAGATTGAAAGGCATCTGGCATATATCGAAGAAAAAACAGAACAATATTTAGAGCAGTTAGATAAAGCCGATAGGGAAGAAAACCAAGTCCAGAGTCTATCCATTAGTGATGTAGAAGATAAATTAGCCAAGCTGAAAACACATAAGATCAAGTACGAACAATTAGCCAAGCAACTAGAAGAGAATAAAGAGCCACAGGTAAGCACTACTGACCCTGATGCAAGAGCCCTATTGGTTCGAGGTGTAGTGGTAGAAGTAGGCTACAATGTACAAGCAGCCGTAGATGCACAGCACAGCTTGGTAGTAGCCACACACACCATCAATCGCAACGATAAAAATGCCTTGTACGATATAAGCAGCGAAGCCAAAGAGAATATAAAAGCAGAAGCCCTCACGGTTATAGCCGACAAAGGATATCACACCGGAAAAGAATTGCAATCATGTCAGGCAGCAGCAATAGAAACAATAGTAGCAAGGCAAGAGATAGTGAACAGCAACGAAGGTGGCACACAACCTGAGTACCTCATTCAACACTTTAAGTACAACCAGGAAACCGATACGTACACCTGTCCGCAAGGCGAAACACTGCATACCACAGGCAAATTGCATACAAAAAAGCGCAGTGAAGACATCTCCTATCAATTTAAAAAGTACCGAAGTACAGCTTGCAATACATGCCCTGTAAAACACCTCTGCACCGGCAGACAGGATGGTCGAAGGGAAATAGAACGCAGTGAATATGCCGAAGCGGTAGAGAGAAACAAAACGAACTATGAATCCAACGCAGAGTTATACCGCAAACGGCAGGAGCTAAACGAACATATCTTTGGCACAATCAAACGGCAGTGGAATTTGTATTACACCAATTTGAGAGGATTAAAAAAAGTGAATGGAGAGCTGGCACTCATCATGACTGTTTACAATATAAAACGCGCCAAGAACATCTTAGGCTTTGATAGACTGATGGAAGTGCTGAAAAATTGGACACCAAAGTATCCGGGAAGAGGTTTTTCAATTAAGAGTAGACTTCATCAGCCGCGGCTGATAAGCCAATATACGCCCATTAATTTTTTCCAAGAAAATATCGCTGCATAAAATCAAGCCATCTTAAAACAGAGAAGAGCACTTCTACATTAATTTTAAAAGCAGTATTTTAAAAGAAAATGACTTTTTTCACAGCCTGACGTTTTGCAGCTACCCGAAGGTGGCGATTTCGAAGCACTTCACTGTCAACCAAACAGAAACTTTGATAGAAGCACAAAGCTTGATTTAACCACTGAACCGCCACTTTTGGGTAGGTGCTGTTAGGGTGCGTTTTTCTTCTAAAATGGTAAGTCGTCATCTTCAATTGAACTTTCTCCTAAGTCGTACCACCCTGAAAGTTGAAGCCAACATTTAGGTTGCTCCCCTTCGTTAAAAGCTTTCCATCT
Organism: Bacteroidia bacterium; assembly: GCA_037045145.1. Taxonomy (NCBI): domain Bacteria; kingdom Pseudomonadati; phylum Bacteroidota; class Bacteroidia; species Bacteroidia bacterium. The sequence goes on along the minus strand of JBAOIA010000008.1, from coordinate 9,678 downwards.
TGCAAGCGAAACTCGTATTAAAGTTCCGGCAGGTATAACATCAACTGGTTTTTCGGTTCCTTTAAATTTCAAACTACGCCAACCATTTGTTGAAGGATATTGATACCTAATTCCTTGATAGTCTTTTCGCTTTAAATCTTTGTCGCTTATCCAAAAACCAACACTATGGTTTGGAATACCTCCATTTTTATCAATATAGCCACTTCCACTTTGAGTCCATTGAATAAATTTATCAAAAAGTTCATCTGGGTGGCCACTCCATATTGGAATGTTTCGCTTTTCAATAAAATCTTTGATTGTTATACCATCCTTTAAATTTCCTTTGCGAACTCTATTTTTAACTAAAATATCTTCAACGTGAGGTGGTGTATTATTAGGTCTCTCTTCAAATTCTATTTCCCAAGCTTGTTTTGGTTCTAAGTCAGTGTTTTCTGGTTGATTATTACCATTTTCATCCATTAATCTAACATACCTACCGCTTAGTGTTAAACCACCAACGCAAACTTGATTATTATTCATTTTTGTCTTTGACAAAATTAAAACGATGCCTTTCATAGGTGCGTAATTTTATATCCGAGTTTTTCCAATTTGTCAGTCACTATTGACCTATGACAAGCTTCTGGCTTTTCTTCAACACAAAATAAAACCACTCTATTTGCACCCACTTCATCTAACTTGTCAATGAAAGAATCAAAATCAAATTTGTTTAAAATTCTGTCTTTGTAGGCAATCGTAAAAACCTGCCCCAATTTGTTACGGTCTCGCTTTAACTCTCCTTTTTGATTGTCCGCTTCTTTTTGAAGGTCTCTTATTTCGCTTGTTGGTGCAAGTTCCATAACGTGACCGTATTTAATATCAAGGTCATTCAATTTCTGTTGAAGCCTATTACTATTAACAAAAGCATATTGTGAGCCTCTAACTCCTCTACGTTGCCTGATGTCACAAAAGGTGTCAATGTTGTTTTCTGTCAGCTTTTTAAAGTATTCTTGTTCAGTTGAGTTATAAACTCCTATTGTAAAAAATTCCATTTTAATATGATTTTCGTGATGTGAAGTCAATTTCGTTTCCAAAAAGGTCAACCGTTCCTTTTCCTTTGGTTAATTCTGCCATAACCATCTCTTGTGATTTAATTAATTTGTCAGAAACTATATGTTTTAATGATATTTTCTTTTTAAGCAATTCTTGACCAATTAGTTTACTTCTATGGCATTCTTCTGGTTTTGATTCACTACACATAATTGCAAGCTTAATATGCTTTTCATTTGCAATTGTCAATCTTTTTAGGCCTTCTTTGAAAAAGTCTTTTTCTTTAATAAGGTCATAAACGACTTTTCCATTATAGTCATAACAGCTCCTATCTTCGGGAAGACCTCCTAAGGTGTCTCCAACAAAAACATATTTAATACCATTTTCTTCAAGTTTAAACCTTAATTCATTTTGATTGAATTGTGGATTCCACTTTGAAAACGGTTTAGACCGAATGTCAAGCAGAAATTGTACTTCAAAAGTTTTGAGTTCCTTGATGAAGTCCTCAATCTTTTTGTTTCCGTGTCCTATTGAATATATTGTCGTATCGTTCATATTTCAAATTTACGATTTTTTGTCGGTCTGTTCTAAAATGCACCCTAACGGTTCTCAGCTATACGCAGGCAGGGATTTTTACCACTGAACTTTCTACGAAGAACTGAACTTCAAATTTACCACTTTCCTTTCCTACGAAGCACGAAACCCCTGCTTGCGTATAGGTGATGTTCAAGCGACACCTTCGGTGAGTTTTGTATTTTGCTATTGACATCATAAGCAAAGATACGGACATTACCTTTCATCAAAAAATATATTATGAAAGGAAACACCATTTCTTTAAAACCACTCAATGAAAGTGGCAAAAGATGGTTGCAAAAGACTCTGCAACTTTTACAAATACAAGAGTACGGCAAGGGCTCTGTGCGCAACTACCTGCAAGAGCTCACCTTGCTCTTTAAGCATTACAACAATTTGCAAGTGGAAGAATTACGGCAAGAACACATTGAGCGTTATGTGCTATTTATTAAAGAGAACCATAGGGTAGGCCGAGCCAAATGCAGGAGTGTGGCACAAGCCTGTAGTTACTTTTTTAAGAAAGTTATGCCATCGGATTATATCGTTCCCAGCAAGCTTTACCCTAAAAAACAATTTGTGCTTCCTGATATTATGACAGAGCAGCAAGTAGCCCAACTGTTTAATGCATCGCTTTCTTTAAAAGAATACTGTGTTGTGGGGTTGCTTTATGGCTGCGGTATGCGCATTAGCGAAGTGTGTGATTTAAAGATTAGCCATATAGACAGCACCAACCAGCGTATTAAAGTAGTACAGGGTAAAGGCGGAAAAGATCGTTTCACCTTACTGCCACAAAGTTTATTGATTCAGCTTAGGCAGTACTATTTACAGGCCGGACGCCCCAAAGAATACCTGTTTACCAGCCAACAGACCAAGTGTGCTGTTCATGTACGCAGCATGCAGTTGGTGGTAAATAGTGCCATGCAAAAAGCAGGATTCGAATGCGGACGGTTTACGGCACATACCCTGCGACACTCCTTTGCTACGCACCTGCTCAATCAGGGCAATAATATTCATGTGATAAAAACACTGCTTGGCCATAGCAAGTTAGAAACCACCATGATTTATCTGCACCTGCAACACCACACCCAGCTTGGCATTGTATCTCCCTTAGAAAGATTGGGTGGTGGAACAAGCGGAAATTAAGCAAAGGCTTCAAACCAGAATCTTTGCCCACCACAGTGGACAGCAGTTTAATCCGTACAGTCAAAGTGTGTTGAAAAAGTTGTCCGATTGCCATACGTTAAGGTTAGGCATGCATGTTTATCGCTGCAATACTTGTTCTCACCAACATCACCAATATCATAGTTGCGGCAACCGGCATTGCCCCAATTGTGGTGGCTTAAAGCGCGAACAGTGGCTGCACGACAGAATGAGTGAGTTGTTGCCCACCACCTATTTCCATATCGTGTTTACCCTGCCGCAGCAATTAAGAAGTCTGGCCATGGGCAACCGCAAAGCAGTTCTTAATTTGTTGTTTGAAGCAAGCAATTATACGCTTAGAAAATTGGGTAGTGATGAAAAATATCTTGGAGGAACACCGGGCATCATCAGCATTTTGCACACCAACGGACAAGACTTAACTTTTCATCCGCACATACATTGCATCGTGAGTGGTGGTGGCATAGATAAAGAGGGCCGGTGGCAAAAAGAGAAACGCAGGACCGGTAACTTTCTTTTTCCCAGAAGAGCGATGGAAAAGATTTTCAAGGGCTATTTCTTAGAAAAACTGTTAGCATTAAAATTCAATCATCAACTGAATATTGAAGATGAAAAAATGTTTGAGAAAACAATGGGAGAATTGCAGTTCATCAAGTGGAATGTATATGCCAAACGTCCTTTTGGCGGGACACAACAGGTGTTGGAATACTTAGGCAGATATACGCATAAGGTTGCTATTACTACGCATCGGATAATGGCAATAACCGACACAACCATCACATTCAAATACAAAGACTACCAAGATGACAACAAACAAAAGTTGATGACCTTGAGCCATGAAGAATTTTTGCGCAGGTTTGAGCAACACATACTGCCCAAAGGTTTTGTGAAGATACGGCACAGTGGGTTTTTATCCCATCAGAACAAAACAGAGCGTTTAAAATCTATTTGCAGGCAATTAAAAATAGCAGAGCCACCACTAAAAGTAAAACTACCCGTAACCACTTTAGCAGCGATGAAGTACGGTGTGGATATTACGCAGTGTAGTGTTTGTAAAACTGGAACCTTAGAATTACAGGCAACCTATATCAACATAGCACGGCAGGGTGTACAGTTAGTAAATGTAGCGCTGTTGCACAACAAAGGCTCTCCACAAAAGATACAAAAACCTGTTAAACAAATGCGATGACAATAACAAACATAATGACAGCATCTAAAATCCTAAGTATCTTGGGTAGGGGAAGTTGTGTGTTTAAGCAAACCCAATCATCCGCAAACATGCGAAATACTACAACCGGTAACTATAAAAAGCACTAAATCACAAAGAACCAAAGCTACAAAACCTCCTATACAAAAAATACCGGTGTCGCTGAACACCGAATAGCAAAAAGCCCTGAAGTGTTTTCTACTCTCAGGGCTTTTTTGCATTAGGGCTTTTTTCTATTCGGCATAATGTTGTGCGTTCGGTGTTCTTTTTCGTCCGTCTGTTTTTCGGTCGTTTTGGTCGTGCGGTAGGGCAGACACACTCTTTGCCAAGTTTTGGCTTGCGGGTCGGCTGGTGCGACTTGGCAATGTGTGTGGCTGTGAAGCGTTGGTTTTATTTCTATTTTGTTATAAAGCATTGAATAGTCCTTTTCTTTCTTTTAGTTTATTTAATTCTATTGCCTTGATACTTGTCAAGTCAGATTTATATTTCACTTCTGAAACATTGTTTGGAATATGAACTTCCTCTATTTTGTCAATGTCTTGATGTCTGTAAAAACGTAAAGACTGTTGAGCAATGTCATAATCGAATTTTACGCCAATGGAATGTTCCAAAGAACTTCCAAGCGTTCTAAAAACAATTGTGTTTAGCTTTTCAACTGTATCAAAGTCGTAATCAATCTTCTCAGAAATTCTGTCAATTAAATACTGAATGCTATTCCCTGAATTGTGTTGTTTTAAAAAAACCGAAGCAATTAAAACTTGTGTATCAGACGGAGGGTTTAACTGTGCCGCTGAGAAAATATGTTTTCTCTCAAAGTTCGAACTGCTCTTAACTTCAATTCTTTCTGTTCCTGCGTTAAAATCAAATTTCTCCTCTGGTATGTTATGCCAATAATTTATGAGTTCTTTTGGATTGGTTGAATTTTCAATTAAAAATAACTCAGCCCAAAGACCGTTTACTGTATTTGTAGGAGAATCTGTCAAGGTTTTAAATACTTCAACAAACTTTTTGAGCGAATCAATTACTTGTGGTTGAGTTGGATTTTGTCCAACTGTTTTTACGAGAGATTCAGATATTCTAAGAAAGTATTCTTGCAAGTTTCTGTCGCTGCAACGGAATGTAATAACAGTAAATGTTTGAAATTTGAAGGAATCATTCTCATAAATTTTACATTCAAGGTTTTGTTCAAGTTGCAAATATTTGAGGCGAAAATTCTTCAGGCTTAAATCCTTAATTCTCTTAGATACAGAAAGCAATAAAACTGCATTCCCTTCAAAGTCAATTGCCACTCGAAAATTTGGGTATTCGGGGATTGGAATTGCATTGAAAACCTTGCTGTCATTTTCAGGCAAGCTCAGAGAATCGTATAGGTCAATTAAATTCATACTTGCCTTATTAAATCAGCTCCCATATGTTCAGGAATCCAAATTGCTATAGTTGGCACGTTTTGAAAATCGGTATCTCTCAAATTCAAAAGGTGAATTTGAATTGTCAAAAGATTTTCATCCTTAATTTCTGAATCACCTGGGTAAATTACTTCTCCTGTTCTCGGGTTACGACCTTGAAATAGCTGTTGTATTTCATCATTTCGATTTAATCTACGAGTTCTTGGTGTCCAATTTTCATAAGAATTTGTACTCATCAAGTAAACCAAACATTCTTCGTCTGAATGTTCCTCAATATATCCTTTTAAAATACCTCTAAGGCTTGAGTATGTTGCTGAATCACTTTCTCTTGTATAACGAAGATTGTTAAGCAAATGCTCCAAACATTCTTGAATCGTAATTCTTGCAACTAAATGTTTTTGTTCTTCAGTTCTATTTGGATGTCCCTCATCTTGGTTAAACAATCCTGCTCTTGATTGTAGGAAAGTTAAAAGGGCATTTCTATTGGCTTCAATCAATTCATCTGTGTCGTGTGGTGCGTTAATTCTAAACCAATCATTGCCAAATGTATCTCTATCTAAATCGTCATAGATGATGTTTCGTCTAGTTAGGTTTAACATTTGATTAAGCACTGCCACTCTGTCTAAATCGTTTAGATGTCTATCATTCAAATGGAATTCTAAAAGTCTATTTCTTACATCTTCTTCGTGTTCTACGATAAAATTATAAGCATCAATAGTTACTTGGTCTAAGAATACTCTACAATAGCCTAAGTAACCTCTTTTATATCCAAAAAACCTTGCTCTCTGTTGAATTGTATCAACGTTTCCTGTACCAATATTTCTCAGCATATAAGTTACGGTCAAACCTTCAACCGTAAAGCCTCTATCCATTGATTGTCCGCCCACTAAAATCCAAGAGTAGAAATCATTCCAAGGAATTTGCGGTGTTACTCCATTTCTAGAATTGACTTCAACAATTTGGGTGTATCGCAGAGCGTGAATCAAATCGTTTCCTGTCAGCGTTTCAAAACTAGGCAAATCAGAAACAGTCATTTGTAATTGATTATATGAAGTTCTGAACTCGTCAATTAGTTCTCTTCTGTCTTCATCATCATTGCCTGAAAGTAGTCTCTGCCAACTATTACAAGTATTTCTTATCCAATTTGTAAATTCGTTGTGGTCTCCTTGCAGTCTTGAAGGATGGACAAGCATTGTCCTGTTCCTGTGATTATTTTGCATTTCTCCTGCAACCACACCCAAAAAGAAAATGCGTAAAGCACTTTTCAAACTCTCTGGAATTTCAAAAAGCGGATTTGTTGGAGTAGGAATTTCATTTGGTGGTATCTCCAAGATAAGGTTTGGATTATTTCTGAAAAAATCAATTCCTCCTGTGTAATCAGGTCCGGGAGTTAATAGTTTTATGAAATTAGGAGAAAGTCTATCCATTATATTTATGAATAGATTTGCCTGTGGTGTGGCGGTGTATTGTAAAAATGTGTGATGTGGGAAAACATTGCGAAGTGCGTTTATTCTTCGGTAAATAGTTGAAACTTGATTTTCAGTTAAACTTTCTATATCAATGTTTTGTCGTGCAGCCCATCTTGCTCTAGTGTTTAGACTTGCTTGGTCTCCTTCATCATCAATTATCAAGGTTGGAACACCTGTAAGGTTTTGTCCTGCAAGAATATTAACCAAGTTATTCAAGTGAGATGTGTTCTTCATCACTGTTATAAGCAATATTCTACACCTTTCTATTGGGAAAGTTGGGTCAGCCCATTGGGCAAGTGTAGTTTCTATTGTTTCAGCTTCTTGATTGCTGTTAGGGTTTTGGAGTAATGTCCACTTTCTGTCAAAGCGAGTGTTTAACCTTAAATCATCCGCTAATCGTTGTGTTGACTGATTTACAAGATTAGTTGAAACACCTGCAATTACGATTACAATCTGATAGTTGTTATCTCTAGCTAATGCAGTCAGAGTATTGAAAGAAAGGGTTTTTCCACTTTGAACATAACCAATAACAATTCCTGTTTCATTATTGGTTTGGTCATTAGGATTACCACACACCTGCATAATTCTGTATGTTTCATCCAATATTCTTTCGCCACTTTGATTTAAACTTCTATCAGAATTAGTGAAACCTTTACTTCGCAAAAGTTCAGTAGTTTCATCACCTACAAATGGTTGCCAATTATGATTTTTTGGGCGTGCCCCTAGTGGGTCGGGCTATTCGCTTCAAGTCCTCGCTCGTTCCTCGCTGTGGGCTTTCCGCTTCTATCCCTCACGCAGTTTAGTATCCAATTAATACAATTCCCTTTAATGGTAATTGCAATCTTCCACTGATATAAAGTGTTTCTAAAAATTGAAAGATTGATTTAAAATCATCGCTATTGTGGTAATGATTTCTTACGGCAATAACCAAATATTCCACATTAGGCATCATACAAGCTTGAAAAATGTCTTTCAAAAATTGATTGTTTCTGAAAGCTCTACCTGCTTCAACTTCAATAACGATTTTGCCATCAGCACTTACAGCATCAGCATCAAAAAACTTATCAATTCTATTGTTGATACTAAATAAAACAGGAACTTTTATCTTATCAATACTTGCTTTGCTCTTTTCTACTTTGAAATTCAATACTTCTAAATCGTCTGAAATAACTTTCAATACACCATCACTGCTTAGGTTGTTGTCAGGTGATTTTATTTGCTCATAATTCTTTTCAAAACAAGAAATAACAGCACGGATTTCGTCTGTAATTCCAAAAGAACGTGGAAATAATTGATATACCAATTGATAATCTGTATTCATATTTATGCTGCTAATTTGATTATGTTTTTTTGCGTTAGGGATTGAAGTGGAAATCCTTTTTGTGAGGTACGAACAAAAAGATTGGAACGGAAAGCCCGACCCGATAGGGGAACGCCCAAATAATTTCCTAATGCTTTGAAAGCTGCATTGTCGTTTTCAGGTAGTTTTAAGCCTGTTAAAGATTGAAGTTTTAATCCTTCTTTTTTTGTAATGTATCTGTTTTCCCAACCGATAATTGGAATTTGCGTGTTTGTACAAACTAGGGAAGGGAAAAAATCAGGCTTTTTTATTCTAATGCCTGATGCTCTGAATTGCAAAAGATAATTATTGATTTTTCGTTCGCTGTCTCCAACATTCCATTCTAACTTTTGCCAACTTTGAGAAGGTAACTTTGAAATTTGTTTAACTGCTTCTTTTATGAACTTCTTGTTGTCTTTGTAAAATTGCCTATTCTGCCTAATATATCTTTGTTTCCAATCGGGAAACTCATCTTCAACTCTTGCGTAGCTTGGTAAATGTGCTAATTGTTCTTCCTTGGTCATTCCTTTTAATGAAATCCCAAAATTTCCTTTGTATTCGCCCAATTCTTTTGCAGAAAGTAAATGAGGATATTGTTCTTCAAATGGATAGTCTGCTCCGAATTCCATTCCCCAAATTGGAAAACCTGGGATTTTTACCTCTTTTGGTAAAGCATCAATTAAGTCTTGCCAAAGTCGTATGCAATCTTGATTTGATTTAGGTAGTTGCTTTGCACTAACTGGATTCTGTTCAATGAAATTTTCAAGTTCAACAACATTTTTTTTGTATTTATCTACTTTGTCAAAACTAAAATGGTCGAGTGCATTTGAACCTAGCGAGCCAACAATAAATATTCTTTGTCTATGCTGTGGAATACCAAAGTCGTGAGGGGAATAGTCTTTATGGTCAACTTGATACCCAAGTCTCTCAAACTCAACTTTCATTGCTTTCCAAGTTTCTTCGTTATTGTGCTTGGCAATGAATCGAACATTCTCTAAAATGAAATATTTGGGTTTTCGAGCCTCAAGAATTTTTACAATTTCGTCAAACAGCGTTCCTCTGTCGTCCTCTCGTCCAAGTTGTTTACCCGCTTTTGAAAATGGCTGACAAGGGAAACCTGCACATAATATGTCGTGGTCAGGAATTAAGTCAATATTGTCTTTTACAATTTTCCTAATGTCTCCGTGAATGTTAATGTCTTTACCCCAATTCTTTTTGTAGGTATCTCTTAATACAGGGTCGAGTTCACTTGCAAATACACACTCGTGGCCAAGTTCGTGTAACGCCTTATGAAAGCCTCCAAGTCCCGCGAATAAATCTATAAATCTCATTCTATATTTTCTGTCCTAAATATTGCTTTTTCAAAATTCGCAATTTATGTTTTTAATCTTCTCTGTTTGTCCGTGCGTTGGCAAAAAATGGCTCTTTTGGTTTTTGGAGCGTTGGCTCGTGTGTCGGCAAAAACCAAATGTGCCATTTGCGGGTCGGCTTTTTACACTG